>JACCTU010000096.1 GCA_013812235.1 Actinomycetota bacterium
TCGACGGTTGGACGAAGAAGTCCACCATTCGGAGAGGCGAGGGCGACCACAGTCGGTTCGAGAAGCGGCTCGACGACGGAACGATCCTGCGGACGCGAGCCTCGCACAGCAATGAGCAGATCGGCGACAGGTCGCTCTGGCGGCACATCTGGCGTGACCAACTCGGACTCGAGTCGGAGGACGAGTTCTGGCGAGTCCTCGAGACACGGCAGCCGGCGCACCGGCCACGCGCCGGGCCGGAGCGGCCTCACGGTCCATCGCTTCCGGCGTGGCTTGTCGACGCGCTCGTCCGGCAGGCCGGAGTGCCGCCCGACGAGGTCCGCGAACTGACCGAGGAGGAGGCGCGGCAGCGGCTCCACGATCACTGGTCGGAGCCTGGATCGTCACAGAGCTGACACACGGCGTGCACGCTCACTTTTCGCCGCCGAACCCGAGCCTACGCATCCAAGCCACGTACTCCCGGACGTAGGCGGGGAAGTCGCCGGCGAGCTCGGCCGCTGCCTCGTAGATGCCCGCTGCGCGGATGTCCGGGTACTCGTGCTGGAGCTGGTTCCGCGCCTCCAAGATGCCGCGCCAGCGGCGAGTACGGTCAGAGCCGAGCACTTTCTCTCGCTCCAGCAGCCGCAGGTTCGTCGGACGGTCGCCAGGCGTGAGACCGGCCGCTGCGAGACCGAGCTCGTTCAGCTCGGCGACGTAGTTGCAGAGGATCTCGAACGCGCGCTCGAGCGGGTAGACCTCGCTGCTGAGTCGTTCGGGGTCGGTAAGCCGGGAGGCCTGGACGAACTGCTCTTCCGTTGTGGTTTCGAGAACGTACGCGAGCGCCTCGAAGTGGCGGCTCATGTCCGCCAGGCGCACGGCAATCTTCCGCGGAAGAGGCCCTCTACCGCGAGCCACCGGTCATCCCTCTCGCGATCTGCTCGAGCGCATCGGGAGCGTCCCAGGCGAGGCGCTGCAGGCGCTCGTCTTCTGCGCGCGCCCGGCGGATGACCTGCCGCTCGCGGCGTCTGAGCCGAGGCCAGTCGCCGTCGCGGTCGACGAGGACGCGGCCGTCGCTCAGGACGTCGGCCAGGAGGAGCGGGGCCTCCTCTGCCTGCTCCAAGGAGACCAGTTGGACGCGACGCCCACTCGCCTCCTTCAGTGCATCGACGAGCTCGGCGCGAGCCCGGTGATCGTCGCGGCGGAGGCGGACGAGCACGTCCAGGTCACTGTCGGCTTGCTCCGAACCGCGGGCGACGCTTCCGAAGAGCACCGCCAGCCGAACATTCGGGTGCTTGCGCAGCGTCTCGAGTGACCGGCTCAGCATCGGCCACCGCGCACGAACAAAGCTGCGCTCGCTCGGGGGGATAACGACTTCCCGCGCGCCACGGAGTGAGCCTCGAAGCAAGCCGCGCTCAGCGGCTCGGCGAAGCGTGCGCCCATGCACTCCGACCTCCTGAGCGAGGGAGTCCAGTTCTGTCATGGTGTGTCCAATATAGCATGAACATGTGTCCAATAGTGGGCCGCGTCACAAGCGGGCGTACAGAACTCTGTACACTATCTGTACGTAATGATGTACAGTACAGACATGCCAAAGAAGGTCCCGTTCACGCAGGCGCGAGCCGAGCTCAGCGATCTCCTGGACGAGGTCGAGCGCTCGCATGAGCACGTCGAGATCACGCGCAACGGCCGGCCGGCGGCCGTGCTCATGTCGCCCGAGGAGTACGAGGTGATTCAGGAGACGCTCGAGATTCTCGGCGACGCCCACACGCTCGACGCCCTCCGTGAGAGCGAAGCGGACGTTCGCGCCCGACGTCTCAAGACGCTTGCCGAGGTGAGGCGCGAGCTCGGGCTTGCCTGAGCTCCGAGTCACCCGCCGAGCGACCAACGACCTGCGCCAGCTTCCGACGACGGTTCAGGAGGCGGTCCTCGAGACGCTCGACAGGATCGCCGTCGATCCCGAAGCGGCAGGTAAGGAACTTGTGGGAAGACTCCAGGGCCTTTGGTCCGCGCGGGTCGGGAACTACCGCGTTCTGTACACGGTCGAGCCGACAGGGGTGATCGTGCGAGCGATTCGCCACCGCGCCTTCCTGAATCGCGGTCGACAACGGGGCCTGACGGACGTGTCCGTATAAGCGTCTAGCGGACTAGACGCTTATACTGCGATCATCGCCACGTGCCCGGTGGCGAGGTGCTCCGACGATTGCGGAGGTGTGGCTGCGAGGTGGTGCGACAACGAGGCTCTCACGTGCGTGTGCGCTGCGGGCGCTGCCAGACGACCGTGCCGGTGCATGCTCGGCGCGATCTACCCGTCGGGACTTTGCGAGCGATCGAGCGCGACCTCGAGCCCTGCATCGGCCACGAGTGGCGGCGATGACGAAAGGCCGCTACCGCGTGGTGTTCGAGCGCGATGACGGACGCGCCTGGATCGCGCACGTCCCGAGCGTCCGAGGGTGTCACACCTACGGCCGGACGATCGACCAGGCCCGAAAGCGGATCCGCGAGGCGCTGGCTCTGTGGGTCGACGACGCCGAGACGGCAGAACTCGTGGAAGACGTTCGCCTGCCTCCGCGTGCCCTTGAAGCGGTGCGGCGGAGTCGAGACGCCCGTCGCCGGGCGACCGAGCAGCGTGAGAAGGCGCACGACACGACGGCTGAGGCGGCGCGCACGCTCGTCGAGGATCTCGATCTGGGCCTTCGTGACGCCGCTGATCTTCTCGGTCTCTCGCACCAGCGGGTTCAGCAGCTGGTTCGGAGCTAACGCCGCAGAGCGGTACGGACAACTCGACGCGAAGTTGTGACACGGGACGTCGCGCCACGTGGCTCAATGGGTACGTGACGAAGCAGCGTGCAGCCGCGCTCGCGGCGGAGCTCGATGTGAGCCTGCGTTCGCACGGCGTCTGTCCAGCGTGCCTCTGCTTCGTCGCCTTCGAAGTGGATCAAGGCGACGAGAGCTGCGTTGCCGGTCAGATCATGGTGATGGCGCCCAATCTTTGGGCCGAAGGTCTGGGGGAGTCCGTCCGCGCGTCGCTCGAACGCGCGTTCTCGCGTTCGCCGGCGGCGGAGGAAGGTCTTCGCGAGCTCGAAGTTGCCGGTGTCCGTAGCAGGATCTTTCTTAACTGACGCTCAGTCCAGGCTGCCCCGACGGGCGAGCCACTCGGTCGGCTGACCGGTCACGCGCGCGATCGCGTCGAAGTGGTGGTCGTAGTGCAGAACGATGGCTCCCGAAGCCTCGGCGACTCCGGCGACGAGGAGGTCGACCACCTTCGGCCCCCGGTGCTGACTCGTCGCGGCGAGTGCCACCTGTGCCCGCTCGGCAAGCGCGATCGCGTGCGCATCGAGCGGAAGCTCGGGGAGCGCAGCGAGGTCGTCCCGGAGGCTCGCGTACTCCGAGCGGCTTCGGGCCGAGTAGAGGAGCTCGAGCCTGATCGGGGCGCAGATCGCGAGTCGGTCGGCTCGGAGGAGTTCGGCCCAGCGGTCTCGCGTAGCCGTGCTCCGATTCCAGGCACTCGTGTCCGCGAGGTATGGCGGCAACTACGGCTCGCGAAGTCGCCGGAGCTCTTCCGGTGTCGGGCCGATTCCGCCGGTCTTGCTCTTCTCGATGCGCTCAAGAAGCCGCCTGCGCGCAGCCAGACGAACGACCTCGTCGAGCGAGCGGTCCACGGTCTCGGCAAGGGTCTTCGTGCCGAGGATCTTCTTCGCCTCGGCCGCCTTCTTACGATCGATGACCATCGAGGTCTTGTCCGGTTTGGATATCTGTTTGGCCACGGCAGGATATCCTACAGGAGGCGTCCACCGACCGCTCTAGACTGACCCGGCGTCATGGGTCAGGCCCCGTTTGTTCACCTTCACGTCCACTCCGAGTACTCGATTCTCGACGGGGCGTGCCGCATTCCCGAGCTTGCTGCTCGGGCGGCCGAGTTCGAGATGCCCGCGGTCGGGCTGACCGACCACGGGTCGCTCGCCGGCGCTGTGCAGCTCGTCAAAGAGACTGCCAAGCACGGCGTTAAGCCCGTCATCGGATGTGAGGTCTACGTCGCCGAGGACCGGAAGGCGCAGGCCAAGGGGTACGCGCACCTGACGCTGCTCGCGGCTGACAACGCCGGTTACTCCAACCTGATCAAGCTTTCAAGCCTCGGCTACCTCGAGGGCTACTACTACAAGCCGCGCGTCGACTGGGAGCTGCTCCAGCAGCACAGCACCGGGCTGATCGCGCTCTCCGGGTGTCTCTCCGGCAAGGTCTGCAAGGCGCTCGAGGAGAATCGCGAGACCGACGCCGCCGCCGAGCTCGACCGGCTCGCGCAGATCTTCGGCATGGACTCCGTCTACGTCGAGATGCAGAACGCCGGGCTCGACGTGCAGGCCCGCATCAACCCCGTGCTCGCGCGCGCCGCCGAGACCGCCGGGCTGCCGCTCGTTGCGACCGGTGACGTCCACTATCTCCGCCACGAGGACGCGCGCGCGCACGAGGCGCTGCTCTGCATCCAGTCCGGCGACTCGCTCAAGAACCCGAACCACTGGAAGTTCGACACCGATCAGTTCTTCTTCAAGTCGCCCGCCGAGATGGCGCTCGACTTTCCCGGCCACGAGCAGGCGGTGGCGCGCACACTCGAGATTGCGGAGCGCTGCAACGTCACGATCGAGCTCGGGAACATCCTGCTGCCCGAGTTCCCGACGCCCGACGGGCGCGACTCGTTCGAATACCTCGTCGAGCTTTGCGACAAGGGGCTCGCGAAGCGCTACGACAAGGTCACGTCGGAGCTGCAAGAGCGGCTGAAGTTCGAGCTCAAGACGATCCGCGAGATGGGCTTCTCGGACTACTTCCTGATCGTCTGGGACTTCATCCGCTTCGCGCACCAGAACGGGATCTCCGTCGGGCCGGGCCGCGGCAGCGCAGCAGGGTCGCTCGCCGCGTACTGCCTCGAGATCACCGACATCGACCCGATCCGCTACGACCTGCTCTTCGAGCGCTTCCTGAACCCGGGCCGCAAGTCGATGCCCGACATGGACATCGACTTCGCCGTCGAGGGGCGCGACCGCGTGATCAACTACGTCGCCGAGAAGTACGGGCGGGACCGCGTCGCGCAGATCATCACCTTCGGGACGATGGCGGCGCGCGCGGCGGTGCGCGACGCGGGTCGTGTGCTCGAGATTCCCTACGGCACCGTCGACCGGATCGCGAAGATGATTCCCGAAGGGCCTGGGCAGACGCTCGTCGCGGCTCTCAAGAACGGCCAGCCGCTCAAGGAGTCCTACGACGCCGACCCGATCACCCGCGAGGTCGTCGACCTCGCACGGCCGCTCGAAGGGCTGACGCGTCAGGACTCGATCCACGCCGCCGGTGTCGTGATCGGCGCGCAGCCGCTGATGGAGGTCGTGCCGCTGCAGCAGAAGGGGCCCGGCCAGGAGGTCGTGACGCAGTACGGGATGAACGACGTCGACGCGATCGGGCTGCTGAAGATGGACTTCCTCGGGCTGCGCAACCTCGACGTGATCGACAAGGCGTGCGCGCTGATCGGCAACCTCGACATCGGGAAGCTCCCGCTCGACGACGCGAAGACGTACGCGATGCTGCAGAAGGGCGACGCGATCGGCGTCTTCCAGTTCGAGTCGTCGGGCATGCGCGAGGCGCTGCGCCAGGTCAAGCCGACTGCGTTCGACGACCTGATCGCGCTCGTCGCGCTCTACCGCCCGGGGCCGATGGGCTACATCCCGAGCTACGCGAAACGGAAGAACGGCCAGGAGCAGGTGTCGTACATCGACCCGCGCCTGAAGGAGATCACCGGCAAGACCTATGCCATTTGCATATACCAGGAGCAGTATTTGGAGATCGCGAAGCGGATCGCCGGCTTCACGCCCGCCGAGGCCGACGACCTCCGCAAGGCGATCGGCAAGAAGATCCACACGCTCATGGCCTCCCTCAAGGAGAAGTTCCTCGAGGGCTGCGCAAAGACGAGCACGAGCACGCAGGTCGCGCACCAGCTCTGGAAGGACATGGAGGCCTCGCAGGACTACTCGTTCAACAAGTCGCACGCGGCCTGCTACGCGTTAATTGCTTACAGGACAGCGTGGCTGCGCGCGAACCACCCGCGCGAGTACATGGCGGCGCTCATCTCCTCCGTCATGAGCACGAAGGACCGCGTGCCGTTCTACGTCAACGCGTGCCACGAGCTCGGAATCGACGTGCTGCCGCCCGACGTGAACACGTCGCGGATCGACTTCGCGGTCGTCGAGGGGCAGATTCGCTTCGGGCTGAACGCGGTCAAGAACGTCGGCGGGCCTGCGGCGCGCGCGATCGTCGCCGAGCGCGAGTCCGGCGGGCAGTTCACGTCGATCTGGGACTTCGTCGAGCGGGTCGACGCGCAATGCGTGAACAAGCGCTCGCTCGAGTCGCTCGTCAAGTGCGGCGCGCTCGACAATCTCGGTTCAACGAGAATGGGGATGCTCGCGGTACTCGATCAGGCGGTGCAGTGGGGGAGCTCGCGCCAGGCCGACAAGCTGGCCGGCCAGTCGTCGATCTTCGACCTCGACGACTCGCAGGCCGAAGAGAAGCCACGGCACCACCCGACGATCCCGCCGGGTGAGTTCGACGGGCACGAGCTCCTCAAGCTCGAGAAAGAGGTGCTCGGCCTCTACGTCTCCGACCATCCGTTGTCGGCGATTCGCGACCAGCTGCGCAAGAGGATCGACACGCCGATGACCGAGCTCGGCGCGCGCCGCGACGGCGACGTCGTCACGGTCGGCGGGATCGTCGCGAACCTCAAGCAGATGACGACGAAGCGCGGCGAGCCGATGGTCTTCCTGACGCTCGACGACGTGATCGGCTCGGTCGAGGTCGTCGTCTTCAACTCGGTCTACGCGTCGAGCCACCAGCACCTGATGACCGACCAGGTGCTCGTCGTGAAGGGCCGCATCGACCACAAGGAAGGCGAGACGAAGCTGATTGCGCTCGAGCTGATGCCGTTCGAGGCGGTGCCGGAGCGGAAGGTGCTCCACCTGAAGCTCGACGCGCGCACGGCGCGGGCCGGGATCATCAAGGAGCTCGCCGAGCTCCTGCGCGCGTACCCGGGCGACGCGTCGGTCTTCGTCGCGATGACGACGTCGGCCGGCGCGCAGACGCTCGAGCTCGGGCCGGGCTACCGGGTCAAGCCGGACTCCGACCTCTTCGCCGAGGTCAAGGCGCTGCTCGGGCCGACAGCGGTCGTCTAGCGACGCAGACGCTCGTTCTCTGGAACGTCTGGCTCCAGAGGCGTAAGGTCGGTACTCCCCGATTAGGAGGTGAGGCATGCATGCCCGAGTCGCGGAGTTCGACAATCCGCGCTTGAGCGACCCCTCCCTCGTCGACGAGCTCAAGAGCCGTGCCAGCGAGAGCGCCCCGCGATGGCGTGACGCCATGCCGGACGCGCAGGGCCACTTGATGCTTGTGGACAGGGAGAACGGCCGCGGCCTCGGGATCACGTTCTTCGAGAACGAAGATCAGATCCGCGAGGCGGAACCCGTGTTCGACCGTATGGGGGACGAGATCCCCGAAGAGACACGCGGTCGCCGTACTGACGTCTCCATCTACGAGGTCGTGCTCCACGAGGGCGGAGAAGGCGCGGGCGCCGCGCGGGTCAGCAGGCTCGAAGGGAACCCGGACCGCGTCGACGAGGTCACGCGCAACTCGCAGAAAAACATCCTCCCGCGGGCACGCGAGATGTCCGGCTGGAGAGGGTTCATCTCGCTCGTGGACCGCAAGACCGGCCGCGCTGTTCTGGTCACGCTGTGGGACGGCGAGGAGTCGATGCGGGCGAGCGAAGAGCAGGCCGACCGACTCCGTCGCGAAAGCGCCGAAGTGGGTGAGGCCGAGATCAAAGGGGTCGAACGCTACGAGGTCGCCATGGCGGACCGACTCGCCGAGGTCGCCGCAACGCGTTGACCGTCGACCCAGGGTGGGCGCGTGGCCGCGGCTGATGGGTCACGCGCCCTTCTCGCTCGCGCACCGGGCGGCCCGACGACTTCGGCGCTACACGGTGACCGTCGTCTGCTCGTTCGCGCGCGGCTCTGCGGACTGCGCCTCCCACACGCTGTTCAGCCCGCTCTGCATGTAGGCGAGGTACGCCGGCGAGACGACGATGTAGAGGACGAACCCCAGCCAGCCGTTGATCGGCGACTGGCCCGCGATCCGCTGGGCCGCCTGGACCCGCTTGAACGTCGTGATCGTCGTCCAGATCGCCGGGATGACGACCAGTCCGCCGGGGAACACGGCGAGCAGCGACTTCATCGGGCTGTCACCGAGCTCGCGGGTGGCCTTCGTGCGCCCGTAGTCGGCCATCTCCCGGTTGGCGTAGTACCACCAGAAGAGCATGTAGATCCCGAGCGTGATGACCGCGAAGATCGCGACCGCGATCGGGTTGCGGATCTTCGCCGTAGCGTTCGCGCCTGCGATCTGCACCTGCTGGGCCATCGAAGGTCCTTTCTCGAGGGTTCAGCTACAGCGACTCAGGTGCGAGCCGGGCGCCGAGCTCGCGCAGGATCTTCACCGCGATCGACGGAGCCTCGCCGAGCACCCGATCGAAATCGCGATCTGTGATCACGAGCAGCCGGACGGGCGAGGAGGTCGTGACCGTCGCCGTCCGCGGCGTCTTCGCGATCAGCGCGATCTCGCCGAAGAAGTCGCCGCCGGACATCGTCGAGACCTTCCGGCCGTTTCGGCGTACGTCGGCCGTCCCGTCGATCAGCGCGAAGAACTCGTGCGCCGGCTGGTTCTGCTCGATCAGGGTCCGACCCTCTGGGACGTTCGTCTCGTCCGCGATCGACCCGATCTGCTCGAGCTCCCGCCTGGAGCAGCCGCTGAAGAGCGGGATCGACGCGAGCAGCTCAAGCTTCGCGTTCTTACGCAGGCGCACCGGGCGACGCTACCACTCCGGCCACCGGGCGTCCTAGACTCGTTCACGGAGCGAGGACGACGTCATCTCGCAGGCCATGTGGCGGTCGGTGCGCGCACGGGTGCTGGCGCGAGAGGGCCGGGTCGAGGAGGCAGTAGAGCTGGCAGACGGCGCCGTCGCGCTGCTCGCTGCGAGCGACGGGATCGGCCAGCAGGCCGACGCGCTCCTGATCCTGAGCGAAGTGCTCGGCCGAGCGGGCCGGAGGGATGTGAACCTCGAGTCAACTGTCTCACACTGCGTCGGCCTCGGTCACTCGGAACGGGTCGCCGTCAGGCGGTGTAGAAGCAGCGGTGGTGGACCGGCCACTCGACGAACACGAGCTGATCGAACGGGCCAAACGTGGAGACGCTTCGGCATACGAGGCGCTCGTGAGAGCGCACCAGGGAATCGCGTTCCGAACCGCGTTCCTGATCGCACGCGACCCCTCGGACGCCGAGGAGGCCGCGCAGGACGGGTTCGTGAAGGCCTACCGCGCGCTCGGGCGCTTCCGGCGCGGCGCGCCCTTCCGGCCGTGGCTCCTCCAGATCGTTGCGAACGAGGCCCGCAACCGACGGAGATCGGCGGGTCGGCACGCGAACCTCGCGCTGCGCCTGGCCGACGAGGCCCGCCCGGGGGACGCGGTCCCGTCCCCCGAGGCGGCACTGCTCTCCGACGAGCGGCGCGCGGAACTCCTCGCCGCTGTCGAGGGGCTGCGCGAAGAGGAGCGACTGGTCGTCTCGTGCCGGTTCTTCCTCGGGCTCTCGGAGGACGAGACCGCCCAGACGCTCGGGCTCAAGCTCGGGACGGTCAAGTCGCGCACCTCGCGCGCGCTCGCGCAGCTGCGGGAGGAGGTGGGACGGTGAACCTCGAGCAGGAGCTTCGCGCGCTGCCGATCGCCTTCCCAGCGGAGCCCGACCTCGCGCCGAGGGTGCTGGCGCGGCTCGATCGACCCGCGCGCCGGTGGTGGCTCGCGCCCGCGCTGGTCGCCCT
>JACCTU010000108.1 GCA_013812235.1 Actinomycetota bacterium
ATCCCCTACGAGCGGCTGATCGGCGTGCCGAGCCAGTCGGACACGCTGCTCATGCTCGCGCTGTGGCGCGTGCACGAGCGCTGGGTCGAGCTCGACGAGGTCGTTGCGGTGGTCGTCGCATGCTCGATCCTCGCGGCGCTCGCGTTCCTCGTCGTGCCGCGGCGGCTCGCGATCGTGCTCCCGCTCGGCGTGCTCGCGTTCTTTCTCGCGGTCGCGCGGCCGATCTCGGCGCGGATGGAGTACGCGGCCGAGGGCGCGCTCGCCGAGGGGATGCACAAGCAGGACCGCGAGTGGATCGACCGTGCCGTCGCCGGCCGCGGTGAGGTCGGCGCGCTCTGGACCGGGAACGGCTCGCGCTTCTCGGTCTGGCAGAACGAGTTCTTCAACCGCAGCGTCGGCCCCGTCTTCTACGCCGGCACCCCCATGGAGGGAGGCCTGCCCGCAGAGATGGTGAGGCTCGACCGCCGCACGGGCGTCCTGCACGGCGCCCCCGACGTGCCGTTTGTCCTCACCGACGGTTCGGCCGAGCTCGTCGGGGACGTCGTCGCGAAGGACGGCGCGCGCAACGTCTTCCTGTACCAGGTCGACCCCCCGCTGCGGCAGGCAGCGCTCGTCGAGGGCCTGCACCCCGCGGACACGTGGTCGGGCCAGAGCGTGACCTACACGCGCTTCGACTGCGACGGCGGGACGGTCGCCGTCGCGCTGCAGAGCGACCCCGCGCTCTACCAGGAGCCCTCGCGCGTGCGCGTGCTGGGGACGAAGGTCTCGGCGACGGTTCCCCCGGACGGTCGCCCGCACGTGCTCGTCGCGCCGCTCATGACCTTCCAGGGCCGCTGCTTCGCACGCTTCGCCGTCTCGCCTACGAAGGTCCCCGGCCCGAACGACCCGCGGCCGCTCGGCCTCCACTTCAACTCGTTCCGTTACTCGTCCTGAGGATCGTCGTCGACGTCTCGCCGCTCTCGCACCCGCGCACCGGGATCGGCAACTACATCCGCGGGATGCTGAACGGCCTGGTCGAGGCCGGCGCGGACGACGTCGTCGCCTTCGCGCCGGCGAGCGAGCGGGGGGCTCGCAGGATCGACGAGTCGCTGGACGGGATCCCGATCGAGCGCCACGTCCGGACGCTGCCGGTGTCGTACGCGTGGCGTGAGGCGTGGACGGCGTTGAAGCGACCGCGCCTCGAACGCATCCTCGGCGACTTCGACGTGTTCCACCTCTCGGACTGGCTGCACGTCCCGCAGCGGGGCGGCGTCCGCGCGACGACGATCTACGACCTCGCGCCGCTGCACTTCCCCGAGTGGTCGCATCGGCGCACGCGCAGGCTCCACGGCCGCAGCTACCGCGAAGCGAAGCGGGCGGACGTGGTCTTCGCGATCTCGGAGTTCACCGCCCGTGACGTCGAGCAGCGGCTCGGCGTGCGGCCGTGCGTCGCCTATCCCGGCGTCGACGAGCGCTACACGCCCGACGGACCAAGCGCGGAGGGCGTCGACGTGCTCGCGATCGGCACGCGCGAGCCGCGCAAGAACCTCGAGGTGCTCGACGGGCTCGGCGTCCGCGTCGTCGACTACGTCACGGACGACGAGCTGCCGCGGCTCTACCGCGGTGCGTCGGTGTTCGTCTTTCCGTCGCGTTTCGAGGGGTTCGGGATGCCGGTCGTCGAAGCGATGGCGAGCGGGACGCCCGTCGTCTGCTCGAACCACCCGTCGCTCGACGAGGCTGCAGGCGACGCAGCGGTGCGGGTCGACCCGGAGAATTCGAGTGCGATCGCGCGGGGGATCGACGAGGCGCGCGAGCGGCGAGAGGAGCTCGTCGCAAAGGGTCTCGAGCATGCGCGCAAGTTCACGTGGCGTTCGACCGGCGAGGCGCTGCTCCGTGGCTATCGGAGCGCTGCGTGAGGGTTGCGCTCGACGTGTCACCGCTTCGCCTGACGCGGGCGGGGTCCGCGCGCTACGTCGAGGGGCTGGGGCGGGAGCTGCCGAAGCACGTCGAGCTCCGCGAGCTCGCGTGGGGCGGTTCCGGTCGCGGGACGGCCGCGCTCCGCGACGCCGTCTGGTATCCGCTCGGGCTGCGCCGAGCGTCGCGCGGCGCCGACGTGCTCCATTGCCCGACGTTTCGCGCGCCGCTGAGCAGCCGCGTGCCGATGGTCGTCACCGTCCTCGACCTCGCCGTGCTTCGACACCCGGAGTTCTTCAACCGGTGGAACCGAACGTACAGCCGGGTGGCCGTGCCGCGCGTCGTGCGCTCCGCGCGCCGCGTGATCGCGATCTCCGAGTTCACGAAGGGCGAGCTCGTGGAGCTCCTCGGCGTCGACCCAGGC
>JACCTU010000110.1 GCA_013812235.1 Actinomycetota bacterium
CGCGAACGCGTCCAGCTGGAACGCGAGGTCGCGCGCGCTGATCGAGTCGTCGAGCTCGCCGGCCTCCTGCGCCTGCTCGACCGCGTGCTCGAGGTACAAAAGCCAGCTCCGGATCATCTCGCCAGCCGCGCGACCTGCCCGCGTGGACTTCGACCAGCGAAGTCAGTCCGCGTCTACTGCGGGTCGCTCGCGTGTCTCGTCGGCTTCGGCGATGATCCTTCGGATCGCGCGGGCCTCCTCGCTGTCCTTCTTGAACGGGAGGCCGGCGATCGGGGGCACCGCGAACGGACTCTCGTCGGGATCGACGCGGTGGGCGAGGTGCTCAGCTTCGGCCACGAGTTTCCGTCTCCGGCGTCAGCCCTCTCTCCTGCGGCTCGAGCGGCGGGAGCTCGAACGGCGTCGCCTCAGGCGGAGGTGCCGGCTGCGAGGGAGTGTCACGCGTCGGCTGGGGTGTCTGCTTGTCGCTCATTCGAGGACGTTCCTGACTCTGATGCTACGCCGATGGGCGGAGCCGGTTCGAATAGTTGCCGTCGCTCAGGATCGCCTCGAGCGAGCAGTAGAGGGCTCCGCGAAGGGCGTCCGGCGAAGTTGCCGGTCCGCTTGACGACAGCCTCGTCGCGCGGCGACTTCTTCCCGCAGACGGCACTGAACCACCTACGCGAGATAGGGCGGCGGAGCGCAGGCGTCAGCGTCGGCCCGCGCGGCGCGAAGTTGAGTGCGGGGACGCGCGGCGTCGGAGCGACCGTGTCGCTGCTCGGCACCGGCCTCGCGTACGTCTGGCGGAAGCGCCGCTAGCGTCGAGGCATAGGCCGCAGCAGCGCGTACCGTAGAGGGATGCCCGATCAGCGTGCGGAGTTGGATCGCGCGCTCGCGCTCGAGAACGCGACGGAGCGAAAGCTTGCGGTGGTGGCCGTGATCGACGGACAGATGCAGCTGATCGATTTCCGGGCGATCGTCATCGGCGGCCTCGCTGTCGAGTTCTGGACCCGCGGCGCGTACGCCACGACCGACATCGATCTCTACCTGCCGCACGGGCCTGCGGTGCTGCAGCTCCTGGGCCCGCTCGGCTTCGAGCGCCGTGGCCGTCACTACGTGTTACCGGGAAGTGACGTCTTCGTCGAGGCGCCCGGACCGAGCTTTGCCGCGGAGCGCGAGGAGGTATACGAGGTGACCTTGCGTAGCGGTTTCGTCGTCCCGCTGCTCTCGCCCGCGGATGTCCTCGTCGATCGGCTGCACCAGTTCGTCGCAGGCGGACACTCCGATGTCGCTGAGCAGGCGGTCGCGCTGCTCGCAGCGGAAGAGCTCGATCACGAGCACCTACGAGTGCGCGTGCGGGAGGAGCGACTGCGAACGGCGCTCGAGGAGATGGAGCGGATCGCGGGGCGCGTCGAGGCCGGCGAGACGATCGAGTCGTGGGACCTGCACGAGATCGCGAGAGCTCTTCGCGCGCCGGGCGTAGACTGAGCCTATGAGACGGATCAGCTGGGCAGAGTGGGAAGCCGGGCGCGAGGCGGCCGAACGGCGGCTGTCACGGATCGCCCGTGCGTTCCCGCGCCCGTATCGCCGCGAGCGCCCGCGTGACCCCGAAGAGGCGCAGCTGTTGCGGGAGCGGGGGACACCCGAACGGCTGATCGGCCCGGACCGGCCCTAGGCCGCGCGCGCGGGGCGAAGGCTCTCGATCCGCTCCCGGATCGCGCGCCGTGCCTCGTCGAACACGACCGGGTCGCGGAAGAGCTGGAACTGAGAGTTCGAGGCCTGCGCGAACGCGTCCAGCTGGAACGCGAGGTCGCGCGCGCTGATCGAGTCGTCGATCTCGCCGGCCTCCTGCGCCTGCTCGACAGCGTGCTCGAGGTAGGAGAGCCAGCTTCGAATCATCTCGCCGACCCGGTCGCGAACCTGCCCCGGCCGGTTGTTGAACTCGGCCGAGGCCGAGGCGAAGAAGCACCCGCCGGGAAAGACCTGCCGCTCCGCGTAGTCGACCATCCGCTCGCAGAGCGCCCACACGCGCGCGACCCCCTGCGGCGCCTCGCGCGCGGGGTCGATCACCTCGCGCCGGAACA
>JACCTU010000156.1 GCA_013812235.1 Actinomycetota bacterium
CAACGAATGCGGTCAGCTCGTCCTCCGACGTCCCACGCTCGAGCCGCCGCTGGATCGCATCCGCTAGCAGCACGGTCCCGGCCGAGACGGTGCCGCCGTCGACGACGACGACCCGCTCCGACCCGCCAACCTCCGCGGCCAGTGTCGCGCTCTGGTGCGTACCCGAGAGCTTCGACGAAACAGTCACGATGAAGATCCGTTCGTACTCGGGCAGAGCCTCGAGGCAGTCGGCGAACTCTCCCGGGGAAGGTTGCGAGCTGTGCGGGTGGACCGACGACTCACTCAGCCGCCGGTAGAACGACTCGGCGTCCAGGTCGATGTGGTCGCGGTAGACCTCGTCGCCGAAGTGCACGTGGAGCGGGACGATGCGCCAGTTGGCGTGCGTAGCCTGCCCGCCGCGAAGATCGCAGGTCGAGTCGAGCACGAGCGCAGTGTTCTCAGCCGTCAGTTCCAGGCGTACATTGTCCCTCATGACCTGTCCCGCCTGCGGTTCGCAGGCCCGCGAGGATGCCCGCTACTGCCCCAGCTGCGGGGCGGCGCTCGAGCTCGCCTGCCCGACTTGCAGCGCGCGGGTCGAAGGGGACGACCGATTCTGCTCGAGCTGCGGCACGCGCCTCGAGCAGGCGTTGGAACTTGAACCGGCGCTGCCCGAGGAGCGGAAGGTCATTACCTGCCTCTTCGCCGACCTCGTCGGTTCGACGTCGACAGCCGATCGCGCGGACCCTGAGGACGTCCGCGCACGCCTCGCTCCCTATCACGCCCGCCTGAGCGATGAGCTCCAGCGCTTCGGCGGAATGGTCGAGAAGTTCATCGGCGACGCGGTCGTGGCGATCTTCGGGGCGCCTGTCGCGCACGAGGACGACGCCGAGCGGGCCGTGCACGCGGGGCTCGCGATCCAGCGCGCGATCGACGAACTGAACGAGCGCGACCGTTCGCTGGACCTCACGGTGCGTGTTGGGATCGCGACGGGCGAGGCGCTCGTGCAGCTCACCGCAGACGCGCGGTCCGGCGAAGGGATCGCGGCGGGTGACGTGATGAACGTCGGCGCGAGGCTGCAGAGTGCGGCTCCGCCGGGTGGGATCCTCGTGAACCAGACGACGTACCGCGCGACGCGGCACACGATCGAGTTCCGGGCGGTGGAACCGGTTCGGGCAAAAGGGAAGGCGGAGCCCGTGCCCGCCTGGGAGCCCGTCGGCGCACGAACCGACACCGCAGCGGACCGCGACGCGCCGCTCGTGGGGCGGACGGACGAGGTCGAACTGCTCACGGGAGCGCTCGAACGCGTCATTCGCACGCGGAAGGCGCAGCTCGTGACGATCGTCGGGGCCCCGGGAATCGGCAAGAGCCGTCTCGTGCTCGAACTGTTCGCCGCGGTCGACCGGTCCGGCGACGACGTCCTCAGGCTCCAAGGGCACTCTGTTCCTTACGGCGAAGGGATCAGCCTGCACGCCCTGTCGGAGATGGCGAAGGCGCAGTCCGGCATCGCCCCCGCCGACGACGCGGAGACGGCCGCGCGAAAGCTCCAGGACGCAGTCGGAGCCGTCGTCGCCGATCCTGCCGAGGCTCGCTGGATTGTCGAGCATCTGCGTCCGCTCGCGGGGCTCGCAACCGGAGGCGAGCTGAGTGGCGATCGGCGCGACGAGGCGTTCGCCGCTTGGCGTCATTGGATCGAGGCGCTCGCGGGACGCTCGCCGGTGGCGCTCGTCTTCGAGGACCTCCACTGGGCTGACGACACGCTGCTGGACTTCGTCGAGTACGTCATCGACTGGACCCGCGAGGTGCCGCTGTTCGTCGTTGGGACGACGCGTCCCGAGCTCTTCGAGCGCCGGCCGAACTGGGGCGGCGCGAAGCGGAGCGCGTTCTCTGTCTCACTCGACCCGCTTTCGGACGAAGCGACGAGCGAGCTCATCTCGGCGTTGCTCGAGCAGACGGTGCTCCCGGACGCGCTTCGCGCGCCGCTCCTCGATCGTGCGGGCGGAAATCCCCTCTACGCGGGGCAGTACGTGCGGATGCTCGCCGACCGAGGATTGCTTCCGCGCGACGACTCGGCCCTCGACGTCGGCCTGGAGCTCCCCCTGCCCGAGACGGTGCAGGGAATCGTCGCCGCCAGGGTCGACGCGCTCCCGCGGCACGAGAAGGCTCTGCTCCAGGACGCCGCCGTCTTGGGGGAGGTGTTCTGGGCAGGCGCCCTCGCGGCGGTGGCGTCGGTCCCGCTCGACGTCGTCGAAGAGCTCCTGCACGCGCTCGAGCGGAAGGAGTTCGTGCGACGAGAGCGGCAATCCTCGGCCACCCAGGACGACCGCTACGTGTTCCGCCACGTGCTCGTGCGCGACGTGGCGTACGGCCAGCTCGCGCGGGCTCGCCGAGCGGAGAAGCACCGCCGGGCCGCCGAGTGGATCGAGTCCGTCGCAGGCGACCGTGGTGACGACCGCGCGGAGCTGCTCGCGCACCACTACTTGAGCGCGCTCGAGCTCGCGCGAGCGACGAGGCAACCGACGGACGGACTCGAGGTGCACGCGCGCAGGGCCTCCGCGGAGGCCGGCGCGCGGGCCGCCTCCCTGGCGGCGTACCGGACCGCGGCACGCTTCTTCACCGCCGCGCTCGAGCTGACGCCGGCAGGCGATCCGTCCGGATCGATGCTGCTGCTCCAGCTCGGCCAGGCGCGGCTCCGCGGCGAGCAGTCGGGCGCGGAAGAACTCGAGGAGGCTCGGTCGGCCTTCCTCGCTCAGGGTGACGACGGTGACGCAGCCGTCGCGGATGTTCTGCTGTCCATCCTTCGGACGAATCAGGGCCGGCGCGAGGATGCGCTCGCGCACATCCGCCGCGCCGCCGCGCACGTCGAGAAGGCGGAGCCGTCCCGCTCGAAGGCATTCGTTCTGAGCCACTGGTCGCGCTCGCTGATGCGCGTGGGCGAGGCGGACGAGGCGATCCGAGTCGGTCGAGAGGCGCTCGCGCTGGCGGAGGAACTCGACCTCGACGACCTGCGGGCGCACGCGCTGAACAACATTGGTGCGGCTCGGCTGGTGAAGGGCGACCACCGCGGGCTGGAGGACTTCGAGCGCGGCCTCGCAATCTCGAGGTCGCTCAATTCGCCGGAAGCGACCCGGAGCTGTCGGCTCTTGGGAGGCGCGCTCCTCGTCGAAGGCGAGCTGGAGCGCGCGTTCGAGCTGCTGGAGGAAGGGCGACGAATGGTGGAGCGTCTCGGCGACGCGTTCGAGCGACGATGGCTGGATGCCGCGCTCGTGCTCGAGAACTACTGGCGCGGTCGCTGGGACCCTGCCGTCGAGGTAGCAGACAGTTTCATCGCCGAGTCCGAGAAGCGCGCGCCCCACTACATGGAGACGACCTGCCGGCGCGTGCGCGGGTTGATCCGCATCGTCCGCGGGGACGAGGCCGGCGCCCTCGACGACTCCGAGCGCGCGCTCGCCGCGGCGAGGATCGCGAACGATCCATGGTTCCTCAACCAGGCGATCGCGTTTCGTGCCCGCGTGCTTGCGCAGTTGGGTGACTCCGATGAGGCGGGAGCGCTGGCGGACGAGCTGCTTGCGATCTGGACGCGAGCGGAGGGGGCGACCGCGCCCGGGTACGACGCCGTCGACCTGGCGATCGCGCTGACGGCACTCGGCCGCGCCTCCGAGCTCGACCGCGTCGCCGAGTCCAACCGCACGACGCGATGGCTCCCGGCCGCGATCGCTATCGCGGAAGGCCGGTTCGACGAGGCCGCTCGACTGTTCCGCGAGATCGGCTCGGTCCCTGACGAGGCGTACGCGCAACTGCTGGCGGGCCGGAAGACCGGCGACCAGGGAGAGCTCGAATCCGCCCTCGTCTTCTACCGGCGCGTCGGTGCGAGCTCGTTCCTCAGAGCTCCCGTCGAAGGCAGGTAGCGCTCAGCGACACGCCGCGCTCTCTCAGACCTCCAAGGCCGCCGACGGTACACGCACGCACCTAGCCTGGACCGGCTCAGGCCGACGGCGCGCCGCGCGGGTCGTCCGCGACCACCGGCTCTGCGGCGTCGACCTTGTCGACGATCACGTACTCGTCCGTCCAGTCGACGGCGTGCTCGAGCTCCGGCGTCTCGTGGCCCGGGCGGACGACGAAGCGGTCGTCTTGCGTTCGGACGCTCTCGTAGACGTGGAGAGGGATTCGGAGTCGTTCTCCGCAGCCATCCCCGACCCCGCACTCGCAGAGGAACTCGACGACTCCGCCCGGCGACCAGGCCTGCGCGGATTCGCCGAGCTGCGCGATCCGCTCGTTCACCTCGCGGAAAAGCGCCTCGTTTCGCGCCTGACGGCGAAAACGCTCGTCGAGACCTTCCATGCCGACTCCGAGTCTAGGGTTTTCGGGCATGGCGCTATCAACGATCAGCTGCGACGAGCTCAACCACAAGCTCGGGAGCGGCGAGCTGCTGACCATCGTCGACGCGCTCCCGCCGATGTCGTACGCGCACTCGCACCTGCCCGGCGCGATCAATTTGCCGCCCGAGCGCGTCGACGCCTCTGCCGCGAAGCGCATCGCGGACACGGACGCCGAGCTCGTCGTCTACTGCGCAAACCCCGAGTGCGAGAGCTCGACCGACACCGCGCGCCGACTCCTCGCGCTCGGCTTCACGAACGTTCGCCACTACCCCGGCGGCAAGGACGAGTGGCGACGCCTCGGGCTGCCGCTCGAGCGCGCCGGAGCGCCGTTCATCGACTAGCTGCTGCGCGCGTCGCGAAGATCCCTAAAGGCGGCCGCTTCGCGGCGCTGTCGCAGCGATTTCACATCAAGTCTCTAGCGGCGGACCCCGCCGCGGCACCGGCGCCGAGTGGATGATCGATGTCGTCGTCAGCCCGTAGGGCGTGAAGCGGTCGAGCAGCTCCTCGAGGTCGTCGATCGCGCGGAGGTGCAGCTTCATGAGGTAGCAGTCCTCGCCCGTGATGCGGTGGCACTCGGCGACCTCGGGGGTCTCGCGGGCGAGCTCGGGGATCCTCGCGAGTTGCCCCGGAGCCGGCCTGATCCGCACGACGGGGGAGATCGGGAAGCCCACGGCGCGCGGGTCGATCTCCGCGTGGTAGCCGGTGATCACACCGGCGCGCTCGAGCCGCTGCACGCGCTCGGCGACCGCGGGAGCGGACATCGAGATCCGCCGGCCGAGCTCGGCGACCGTGAGCCGAC
>JACCTU010000160.1 GCA_013812235.1 Actinomycetota bacterium
CAGCGGCTCTTCGAGGAGTACGTGCGCCGTGGCTGGATCGAGGAGCAGCTCGTGCAGTCGCGCGCGCTCTACCGGCGCAAGTCGGAGCGCATGCTTGCGGCACTCGAGCGCTTCATGCCGCCCGGCATGCGCTGGACGCAGCCGGAGGGCGGCTTCTTCTCGTGGCTCACGCTCCCCGACGGCGTCGACTCCGCCGACCTCGCGCAGCGCGCGGTCGAGAGCGGCGTCGGGATCGTCCCAGGCGGGCTCTTCTTCGCAGACGGAAGCGGCGCGGACAAGGTGCGCCTGTCGTTCAGCATGGTCGACGAGGAGCAGATCGACGAGGGGATCGAGCGGCTCGCCGCGCTCGTCTAGCGGCCGGCGCCTCCACGAAGTCCCGCGCCTCGGAGATGAACGCGTCGCAGGCACGTCGGTTCGCCGGCCGGAGCGTGGCCCACTCCTTCATCAGGCGACCGTGCCCGGGGTCGAAACGCCGCCCTTTCCCGCTCGCGACCAGCGCGTCGACCCGCTCGCGCGGGAGCTTCACGACGAGCTCGCCCTTCACGACCATCGCGAAGAACTTTCCTCGGGTCTTGAGGCCCACCGCGTTCATCATCCTGCCCTGCTCGACTGTCCCGTCCTGCTCGAGCAGACGCTCCGAGACATCGTCGAACAGGTGCTGAACGGAGGCGGCCGTCATGACATCGGCCGTTCGATCCACGGGTCGACGCCGGGATCATCGCCGCGCGCTGCGACGACGAGCCGCTCGAAGTAGTGATCCCACCCGTGCGCGTGCGACTCGGCCGCCTTAGGCGTCGGCAATTCGTGCCTGAACCGGAGCGTGGTGCCATCGCCGTTCGGCACCAGCTCGATTTCGATCCTCGTCGAGGCGGGCGCAACATCGCCGGCGCCGCCGGGCTCCCAACCCCACGTCTGCACGAGCCGGCGCGGCGGGTCGAGCTCGACGAACTCGCCGATCGCGACGTTGCCCGGGATCACCTCGACGCGATACGCGCCGCCGGGCCGCGGATCGAGCGACGCCGAGATCCCCATCCAGCGCGTCGCTTTGTCCGGGTCGACGAGGAACTCCCACACGGTCTCGGGGTCGGCGTCGATCACGAGTTCGCGCTCGACCGTCGTGCTCTCAGTTGCGGCGTCCACGCTTCTTCCTCTCCTCTCGTTCCGCTTCGCGCTTGAGTGCGTCGAGGCGGTCGTCCCAGAACTCCTCGAGGAATGCCTTGAGGGGGGCGAGCCCTTCCGGACGCACCCGATACAACCGCCTCGCGCCGTTGCGCCGCTCCGTCACGAGCCCCGCCTCCTTCAGCAGCGTCAGGTCCTGGGAGACCGCCGGCCTCGTGACATCGAACTGCGCAGCGATCTCTCCCGCCGAGAGCTCGCCGTCGCGGACGAGCGTCAGGATCTGCCGCCTTCGCGGTGCGGCGATCGCCTTCAGAGCGGCTTCCACGCGTTTAGTGTAAGTGATTTCTAACGTTAGATCAAGCTTACATTGTCAGACCCGGGCGAACCGCTCCGTCTCGTCCCTGAACGTCTCGATCATCTCCGGCGTCAACGTCGGCTTCGCGTTCTCGACCGCGGCCATGAAGTCCTCGGTCTTCGCGCGATGGCCGACGGCGTCGAAGTGCTCACGCTCGAACGCGCGCTGCGCCGCGGTGCGGGCCGCCCACTCGATGTCGGCCGGCGTGAAGAGCTCGGTCGCCGCGACGAGTGCGTCCACGTCGACCTGCTCGTCGGTGATCTCGGAGATGTACCGCAGCCAGATCGCGCGGCGGGCGTCCGCGCCCGGCGGCCCGACCGGGAGGACGTAGTCGAAGCGCCCCGGCCGCAGGAATGCCGGGTCGAGCCGCGAGACCCAGTTGGTCGCGCACGCGAGCAGGTGGTGAGGCGCGTCGCGCATGCGCGGGATCTGCTTCATGAACTCGTTCGTGACGCTCGGGTTGACGCGACGGTCCTCGCTCCTGACGGACGCGAGGTCCTCGACCTCGTCGACGAAGACGACCGCCGCGGTTACCGCGAGCACCTGGTCGAACGTCTCCACGAGCAGCTTCGCTTGCCGCTCGGCCCCTTCGGCCCCGATCTCGGCGGGAGCCACCTCGATGAACGGCCACCCCAGCCGTCCGGCGATTCCCTTCGCAAACGTCGTCTTCCCGGTGCCGGGCGGGCCGAACAACACGATCGCCTTCGGCTGTGCGACACCGTGCCGCCGGGCGAGGTCTGGCTCCGCGAGCGGGAGGATGACCCGCCGCTCGATGATCTCCTTGGCCTCGTCCATTCCGCGCAGGTCGTCCCAGACGCGCGTTTCGATCGTCCGGCCGCCGAGACGCTCGAGCGAGCTCTGCGACCCGACCTTGCTGATCGCGCGCTCGAAGAGCGCCGCCTCGACGCGTTCGTAACCGCGACCGTCCAGCGTCGCTCCGTTTCCCGCGACGACGAAGATGCGCGCGGCTCCTTGCTCGGCGAGCGTCGCCTCGAGCGCCTCGACCAGACGCTCGACGGTCTCGTCGTCCGGCCCGAACACGCCGCTCACCCAGGCCGTCGACGCGACGACGGCACCTGCCGCGAGGCCGACGAGCTTGCCGTCGGCTTCGGCGACGACGACGAAGGTCGACTTTTCGCTCAGAACCGGGAGCAGCCGCTCGAGCGCCTGCTCGTCACCCGAGGCCTGCAGCAACCCGATGACGGCCGGCAGGTAGCCCGGCTCGTAGAGCTTGATCGAGGCCCTCATTGCACAACGATAGCGGGCCGGCTAGCGCCGTTCGGTCGCCAGCCTCAGTCCAAGTCCGATCAGCACCGCGCCCACGATCGCGTCGAGGACGCGGCGAATGGCCGGGCGACGCAGGACGTCTCCTGCTTTCGCGACCGCTGCCGCGTAGGCCGAGAGCCAGACGAACGTCATCGTGCAGAACACGAGCCCGAGCGCGAGGAGCGCGCCGAACGACTCGCCGCCGAACTGCGGCAGCAGGCTCGTGAAGAAGATCGCCATCTTCGGGTTGCCAAGATTGCTGAGCAGTCCCTGGCGGAACGCTCGCGACGTCCCGACGCTCGGCGCTGCGCGTTCAGACGTCGGACGCGTTCGTCTGCGCATCGCGTCGCGAAGCGACTGGAGCCCCAACACGACGAGGTAGGCCGCACCGGCGAGCTTCACCGCGCGGAACACCGGCTCCGAAGCGGCGATCACAGCGGCCAGGCCGACGCTCGTCGCGAGCGTCCATACCGCCTGCCCGGCCGAGACACCCGCGGCCGTCGCGACGCCTCCGCGGCGCGCGCCCGCGAGCGTGTTCCGAATCGTCAGCGCGGTGTCCTGCCCGGGTGTGACGATCACGACGGCGGCGACCAGAAAGAACCCGATCAATTCCGCGCGCTCAGCGTCCCGAGGCCCAGATCCGTCGGAGCCGGAGTTCGCAGATATCGTCGAACACCGCCCTCACGGCAGCATTATCGCCGCAGGTCAGGCTCCGGCCAACGCCCGCTCCGGCTCCGCGGCCGGCTCACGCCGTTGGCGCGAAGCGATGTGCTTCGCGATGGACTCCGCGTCCCTGCCCCCGCTCGGGAGAACGTCGGAAGAGAACGAGTACTGAAAGACCAGCCCGAGGAAGTACAGCCCCGGCTCGGAGTCGACGACTCCCCGGTAGTGCATCGGCTGGCCGTCGTCGCCGAACACCGGGAGGTCGATCCAGCCGAAGTCCGTGCGGAAGCCCGTGCACCAGACGACGTTCGCGACGTCGAGGACGCGATCGTCCTCGAGCACCGGCAGGCCGCCCCGCACGCCCACGACCCGCGGGACGCGTTCGACGCCGGCCGCGACGAGGTCCCTCAGCCTCGTCCGGATCAGCGGGTCTCCCTTCGCGATCAGCTTCGGCCCCAGCTTCCGGCCGATCCGCGTATCGACCCTGAGGACGTGATGGCCGAGGAACCGGAAGACGCGAAACCCCACGCGTGCCCGCCGGGTGCCGTGACGGACGGGGATCTGGCCGGTGCTCGGTCCCGACAGCCACACACGATGCGCAGGCGAAAGATCCATCGCGATCTCGGCTCCGGAGTTGCCTGCGCCGACGAGCAGCACATCGCCCTCCTGCAGCTGCGACGGAGACCGATAGTCGTGGGAATGCAGCTGCACGATCCGCGGATCGAGCTCCGGCGCGAAGGCCGGAACCTTCGGGATCTGGTGCGCCCCTGTCGCCACGATCACGTTCTCGGCCTCGAAGCAACGGTCACCGGCGGAGATCTCGAACCCGCCGTCGACCTTGGTGAGCCCGTCGACGCTGACACCGATCCGCACCGGAAGCTCGAAGTGCTCGGCATAGCGCTCGAGGTGGTCGGCCAGCTCGTCCTTCGTTGCGAACGACCAGGCCGGCGCGGGCAAGGGCATGCCCGGAAGCCCGCTGAAGCGGGCGGGCGTGAACAGGCGCAGCGAGTCCCAGCGCTTGCGCCACGCGTCGCCGACCCGCTCGCTGGCGTCCAGGATCACGAACGACTTTCCACGCTTCGTCAGGTGATACCCGGCCGTCAGGCCCGCCTGGCCGCCGCCGATGATCACGGTCTCGAAACGCTCCGTCTGTTTCTTGCTGCTCATCACGTTGCCTCCTCGGTCTGTCGGCCCTCAGGACATGGCGTTGTGCACGGGCCAGAACTCCCGCGGCGGCGGCGGGCCAATGAGCCCGAGCGCCTGGAGAGCCGGCATGAACCGCTCCTGGAAGAACCGGTCCGCCTCCTCCTCCGACTCCCACACCTCGATCACGCGCCAGCCGCCGTTCGGGCTCGGCCCGGCGACGTGGAAGATGCCGCCGGCGGGCTTCTCGAGGCCCAGCTGCGCGCGGATCTTGTCGTAGACCTCCTGCGACCCTTCCGGGTTGTCAACCATCATCGCGATCGCCACGACGTACCTCCTTACGCTCGATGACTTCCAGCACCGTAGGAAGCGCAAGGCCGGGCCGCATCGCGTAGATCGACCAAGTTCGAGCTGAGAAGCGCGTGGTCATTTCTGACCACGCTGTGCCTCAGACGAGTTCGTGCTCGAACGCGAACGCGGTCGCCGCCGTTCGCGACGACACGCCGAGCTTGCCGAAGATGTTCTGCACGTGCCGGGCGACCGTGTGCTGGCTGAGGACCAGTGCCGAGGCGATCTCGCGGTTCGTCTTTCCTGCGGCGACCAGGCGAAGCACTTCCAACTCACGCTCGCTCAGGCCGTGAGTGGCGCCTCGGATCACGGCGGGGCTGAGCGAATCCACGAGGGCTAGGTCGGGCGCCGCACCCAGCTCTTCGAAGACGCCGCGCGCCGCGTCCAGCTCCAGCACGGCACCGTCTTCGTCGCCGAGCGCGCGGCACGCAAGCCCGACGAGCATCCGCACGCGAGCGGCCTCGTAGGGCGCATCGAGTTCCTCCCACACACGCCACGCGCTACGCAGCGAGACGAGCGCGGCCCGCGGGTCACCCTCCGACAGAT
>JACCTU010000188.1 GCA_013812235.1 Actinomycetota bacterium
GTGAGCACGACAAGCCGGTCAAGGTTCTCTCCGGCGGCGAGCGGCGCCGGCTCGCGCTCGCGATCGTCGTCGCCTCCGGCGCGAACTTTCTCGTGCTCGACGAGCCGACGAACCACCTCGACCTCGAGAGCAGGGAGGCGCTCGAGGCGGCGCTCGAGGCGTTCCCCGGCACGGTGCTGCTCGTCTCGCACGACCGCGCGCTGCTCGACGCGGTCGCCGAGCGCACGCTCGCGATCGAGCACGGCCACATCAACTCCTACGACGGCGGCTGGGCCGACTACGTGCGGATCCGTGACGAGCGCGCGGCGCACGCGACTCCGCCGAAACTCGAGAAGCCGAAGCCGCACGTCAAGCGCGAGCTGCCGGACCGCAAGCGCTCGACCCGGCCGACGGAGCTGGACCTCGTCGAGGACGAGATTGCGACGCTGGAGACGACGGTCGCGGAGCTCGAGCAGCAGCTCTCGGAGGACTGGGCGAACGTCGACGTGCTCGCCCGGCACCGGCGCGCGCGCGACGACCTCCAGGCGCTGCTCGGCCGATGGGAGGCCCTGTTCGAGCGGTCGCAGGCGTGAGGGGCTCCGCGCGACTGCTCGGATCGCGCTGCCTGTCGGCTCCTGCTCGTGCTCGGTGTCGGACTCGAGCTCTAGCGCTTCGCGAAGGTCGCGATCAGCGCCTCGGCCACGACTTTCAGCGGACGCCCCGAGACCTGACTGGCCTTGCGGAGGCGCGCGAACGCCTCGTCCTCGCTCAGCCCCTCCTTGTCCATCAGCAGCCCTTTCGCGCGCTCGATCGTTTTGCGCGCGGCGAGCGCGTCGCCGAGCGACTCAGCCTCCTCACGAAGCGCGCTCAGCTCGTCGTGCCGTGCGCGCGCGGTGTGGATCGCGGGCAGCAGGTCCTGCTCGCGGAACGGCTTTACGAGGTAGCCGAACACGCCTGCCTCGACGGCGCGGGCGACAAGCTCCTCTTGCCCGTACGCCGTGAGCATCACGATCGGAAGCGGGCGCTCGGCCAGGATCCTGCGCGCGGCTTCGATCCCGTCGAGCTTCGGCATCTTCACGTCGAGGATCGCGAGATCGGGTTGCTCGGAGCGCGCGAGCTCGACCGCCTGCTCGCCGTTTTTCGCCTCGGCGCAGACCTCGAAGCCCGCCCGCTCGAGCAGGTCGCGCAGGTCGAGGCGGATGATCGTCTCGTCCTCGGCGATGAGGATCCGCACCCGACGAGTGTAGGGTCGCCGGCGTGGAGCGCGTGGTCGGGATCGGTGGCACGTTCTTCCGGGCGCGCGACGCCGAAAAGCTGCGCGCCTGGACGCAGAGCACCTCGGTTTCGACGTGCAGGACGGGGAGGAGAGGCGCTTCTCGCCAAGCAGGATGACGAGACCGTGTGGTCGATCTTCTCCGGCGAGAGCGACTACTGGCCGGCGTCAACAGTGGATGCTGAATTACCGGGTCCGTGATCTCGACTCGATGCTCGAGCAGCTTCGCGCTGGGGGCGTCGACGTCGACGCTGACGGACCTGCCTCGTGCCAGGCACTGGACCGGGCCGGAAGGCGCTAGGCAGGAAAGGTCACGACTGCTCGGAGGCCCGCGCCGTTCGAGGCCAGCGCGAGCGTGCCGCCGAGCTCGTCGCGAACGAGGGCGCTGACGATCGAGAGGCCGGTGCCCGTCTCCGGGTCGCCGGCGATCCCCGTTCCGTCATCGAAGATCGAGAGCACCACGTCGCCCTCGCGACGCCCGAGCTCGACGCGGACCGACGAGCCGCCGTGCTCGAGCGCGTTCTGGAAGAGCTCGCTGAACACGAGCGCGAGCGCGGTTGCGCGGTCGCCCGCGAGCAGTACGGGCTCGAGCGCCGACTCGACGGACTTGCCCGACGCCAACCCCTGGACGAGCATCGCGCGCAGCCGATCGACGAGGTCTGCGAGCTCGACCTCCTCCTCGCGTCGTTCCATCAGAACCTCGTGCACTGCCGCAATCGCGAGCACACGGTTGACCGAGTCCTCGAGCGCCTTGCGCGGGTCCAGGTCGGGCGCACGGGACTGCAGCCGCAGCAGCGACGCCACCGTCTGCAGGTTGTTCTTCACGCGGTGGTGGATCTCTTGTGCGAGCACGCCACGCATCACCGCGCGCCCATGCTCCAGAGCAACCGCGGCGTGCGACGCGATCGAGGCGAGCAGCGCGTTCTCCTCGTCGGTGAACGGCGTGTCGCGGTCGCACACGAGCTCTCCGATCTGCCTGCGCTTCCAGCGCAGCGGCAGACGCACCGCATACGCGCCGGCCCGGCCCTCCGGCCACGCGATCTTCTCGTCCTCGAGCACGAGCGCAGCGCCGGTCGCCCCGACCGCAGCGATCGTCGTCTTGACGATCGCCTCGAGCGACTCCTCGAGGTAAAGCGACTCCGAGACGGCCTCGGAGATGCGGGCGAGCGACTCGAGCTCGTGGACGCGCAGCTGAGCCTGCGCGTAGAGCTGCGCGTGCTCGATCGACTGCGCGACCTGCGCCGCGATCGAAAGCAGGAGGCCGATCTCACTCTCGCCGAACTCGCGAGGCTGGATCGTGCGCACGTTCAGCGCGCCTTCGAGCTTCCCATCCCGCGCGACGATCGGCACCGCCAGGATCGACTCGTAGTCGTCCTCCGGAAGGTTCGGGAACGGCTTGAAGCGCGGGTCGAGATGCGCCTGTGCTGCGATCATCACCGGCGCGCGCTCGGACGCCGCCGTGCCGGTGATCCCCTCGCCGGGCCGCATCCGGGGCGTCCGCGTCAGCTCCTCCACGTGCGAGCCATGGGTCGCGCGCAGCACGAGCTCGCCGGAGCGCTCGTCGTACAGGTAGACGAAGCAGGCGTCGGCCTCGAGCGCGACGGCAACCCGCCTCGCGATCAACCCGAGCACCTCCTCGAGGTCGAGCGACGAGTTGA
This sequence comes from Actinomycetota bacterium, assembly GCA_013812235.1. GTDB lineage: Bacteria > Actinomycetota > Thermoleophilia > Gaiellales > Gaiellaceae > JACCTU01. Next base: position 2,911 of record JACCTU010000188.1, read on the forward strand.
CCGCCGCGATCGTCTCGGTGAGGAGCCCCAGGTGCCGTGCGCTCTCGTCCACCTGCCGATTGTGCCCGTCCGCCCGATGTCGTAGGTTTCTCGCCTGCATGTCGCTCTACGACTGGCTCCTCTTCCTGCACATCCTGACCGCGTTCACCCTCGTCGCGGCGCTCGTCGTCTTCTGAATCATCGGGATCGTCGCCCGCAACGTCGACCGGCCGGCCGAGTCGCTGCGCTACTTCCGGGTCGCGCGGCCCGCGAACGTGCTCGTGATCGTCGGCACGCTCAGCACGCTCGTCTTCGGGATCTGGCTTGCGATCGAGCGCGACGAGTACAAGGTCTGGGACGGCTGGATCATCGCCGCGCTCGTCCTCTGGGCGATCGCGGCGGAGACCGGCAGGCGGGGAGGGGTTCCGTACATGGAGGCGCGGAAGCTGGCGGAACGACTCGCGGCTGAGGGCCGGGCCGAGGAGCCGAGCCCCGAGCTCCGCGCCAAGCTCAAGGACCGCAACGGAATGATCCTGAATGGCCTCTCCAGCCTTGCGGTCCTGCTCCTGCTCATCGACATGATCTACAAGCCCGGCGCATGAGTGTGCTCGCCGCGATCCGGCCGGACGACTGGAACTTCGCGCTGCTCCTGCATGTGCTCGGCGCGATGCTGCTCGTCGGCGGGCTCACGGGGGCGGTCACGGCGCTCTGGCTCGGCTGGCGCGGCGACTCGAGGACGCTCCCGCGGCTCGGCTTCAAGTCGCTGCTCTTCGTCGCCTTCCCCGCGTGGTGGCTGATGCGGATCGCCGGCCAGTGGATCGCCTCCAAGGAGGGCTTCGACGGCAGCGACGAGGAGCCGGCCTGGCTGGGAATCGGCTACATCACCGCCGAAGCGGGCGGCCTGCTGATCCTGATCTCGATCCTCCTCACGGGGCTCGGCGTCCGGCGCATGCGCAGGGCCGAGCCACCCAGCGCGAGCGTCATGGTCCGGATCGGGACCGTGCTCGTCACGATCGTCCTCGCCGCGTACCTCGTCGCCGTGTGGGCGATGAGCGCCAAGCCGGACTAGGCGCCTAACAGAATCCTTACCCCGCGCAGGGGAATTCCCCATAGGCGGGAAATAGGTTCGATACGTGAGCGCTCTCGCCTACGACCTCCGCCGCACGATGGGCTACATCGTCGCCGACTCTCGCGGCCGGGTCCTGGGCAAGGTCGAGTCGCCCATGTACGGCACCCGCCCCGACGAGCCGGACGCGATCTCCGTCCGGAAGGGCTTTTTCGGGCGACGGCGCCACCTCGTTCCCGCAGACGCGATCGAGCAGATCGACGCCACCAGCGGCGTGATCGGCCTCCGCGTCCCGCGCGAGAGCGTCCAGAGCTTCCTCTAGAAGCCGAAAGTCCTGCGGACTTTCGGCTTGCAACTGCGCCGCAGCGCTCCTTCCGCCGCGGTTGCTCACGGGCGGGCAAGCCCGCCCTTCGCGGCCGCTGGACACGTCGCCCCAGGCGCGAAATGATGACGTCTCCGGCCCGCACGCTCTGCGGCGAACGGGCCGGCAACTGACGGCCGATCGCGGGGCGTTCGCTAAGGCGCCCCGTGGTCGTTCTGAGTTCCCTTCGCTCAGAGCGTCGCCAGGTAGCGCTTCATCTCCCAGTCGGTGAGCTGAACCCGGTACTCGTCCCACTCCTTGCGCTTTAACTCGACGTAGCGGTCGAAGATGTGGGGACCGAGTGCCTTCCGCATCAGCTCGGACTGGGCCATCTCGTCGATCGCCTCGCCGAGGGTCTCCGGCAGGGAGACGATCCCGCGCTCCCGCCGCTGCTCCGCGGTCAGGTGGTACAGGTTCGTCTCCATCGGCTCGGGCAGCTCGTAGCCCTGCTCGATCCCCTCGAGCCCCGCGTGCAGCAGCGCGGCGAACGTGAGGTACGGGTTGCACGCTGGATCCGGGCAGCGAAGCTCGGCCCGCGTCGCCTGCTCGGCACCCGGCTTGTAAAGCGGGATCCGGATCAGCGCGGAACGGTTGCGCCGCGACCACGCGACGTAGACCGGGGCCTCGAAGCCGGGCACCAGCCGCTTGTACGAGTTGACCCACTGCGCGAAGACGGCCGAGAGCTCGCGCGCGTGGTACAGCTGGCCGGCGATGAACGACTTCCCGGCTGGGGAGAGGTGGTAGGGGTCGTCACCATCGAAGAATTGGTTGCGCTCGCCCGTGAAGAGCGACATGTGAGTGTGCATCCCTGAGCCGTTCTCGCCGAAGAGCGGTTTCGGCATGAAGGTCGCATAGACGCCGTTCTTGGCGGC
>JACCTU010000193.1 GCA_013812235.1 Actinomycetota bacterium
CTCGCCGCCGTTGAGCTGCACAGCGAAGGGCTCGGTCGAGCGCACTTTGAGGTCACGGCCGGGCTCGAGGCCCTGATCGTAAAACCAGTGCAGCAGCTCGCCGTCGTGCTCAGCGAGTCGGACGATCGTCGCCTTCGTGCCGGCAGCGAGGTCTGCGAGCGGCGCGAGCTCGTCGTTCTCTCGCTGCTCGAAGTCGGGGTCGACCGGCCAGCCGTGTGGGCAGCGCTCCGGGTGTCCGAGTTTCTCCGCGATGCGATCGACCATGTCGTCGCTGAAAGTGTCGCCCAGCTCGTCAGCGTGCACGTGCGCTTCGGCCGCGGTGTAGCCCATGAAATCCGTGAGCAGCCGCTCGATCAGGCGGTGCTTGCGCACGACCTTCTCGGCGCGCGAGCGTCCCGTCTTGGTGAGGAGCGCCTCCTTGTGCTCGCCGCGCTCGATCAAGCCTTCCGACTCGAGCCGCTTGAGCATCTCGCCGGCCGACGCGCGGGAGACACCGAGCATCTCGGCGACGCGCACCGCCACCGTCGGCAGCCCCTCGGCCATCGGCCGGTATTCACCGATCGGGAAGGCCAGGAAGTAGATCGTCTCGAGGTACTCGTCGACGGAATGTCCCTGCGGCGGCACGGCGGCCACTCTACCCGGGCGCCGACACGTCGGACCCGCGCCTCGCGGCGAGCAGGTAAACGAACGGCGCGGAGACGAGGATCAGCAGCAGCGCGGGCGGCGCCGCCCGCGAGTACGACCCGAGCGCGGTGTACTTCCAGATCTCGGTCGCGAGCGTCTCGAAGCCGATCGGCCGCAGGAGCAGGGTCGCGGGGAGCTCCTTCATCGCGTTGAGGAACACGAGCGCAGCGCCCGCGAGCAGCCCGCGGCGGATCAACGGCACCGTCACGGTCGCGAGCACGCGCAGCGGCCCGTGCCCGAGGCTTCGCGCGGCCTCCTCAATCCGCGGGTGAACCGCCTGCAGGGCAGATTCGACACCCGCGAGCGCCTGGGGGAAGAACCGGACGACGTAGGCAAAGACGAGCAGCGCGAGCGTCTGGTACAGCGGTGTCAGGTAGTTCGCCGCGAAGAACACGAGCGACAGCGCGATCACGATCCCGGGCAGCGCGTTACCCGTGTACGCGAGCCGCTCGAGCGTGCGTGTCCAGCGTGCGGGGTAGCGCTCGGCGAGGAAAGCGACGGGGAGCACCGCCACGACCGCGATCACCGCGGCGAGCGCGGATGCCGAGACGGATGAGAGCGCGGCCTCCCAGGCGAAGTCGATCCCGTGGCCGAGCTCGACCCCGCGCGCGGTCCAATAGACGAGCACGGCGAGCGGCACGACGAGGAAGAACGCGACGACCGTCGCGCAGAACGCGAACGCGGGCCAGCGCCACGCCCCGAGCGGGATCGTCTTCGGCCGCCGCTCGGCGCCGCTTGCAGAGGCACGCACGCGACGTCGGGAACGCTCTTCGAGCACGAGCAACACCGCGGCGAGCGCGACCAGCACGAGTGCGAGCACCGCGGCGGGCGTCCGGTCGAACAGCGAGCGGTACTGCACGTAGATCGACCGGGTCAGCGCGTTGTACTGCATGAGCGACACCGCGCCGAAGTCGGAGAGCGTGTAGAGCGCGACGAGCAGCGAGGCCGCTCCGAGCGACGGACGAAGCGCCGGCAGGGTCACGCGCCGGAAGACGCCCCAGCGCGAGCGCCCGAGACCCAGCGCCGCATCCTCGAGCGCCGGGTCGAGACCGCGGAGCGCCGCGCCCGCGAGCAGGAACACGTACGGGTAGGTCGAGAGCGTGAGCGCGAGCCACGCGCCGACGAACCCGTAGATCTCCGGCAGTCGCTCGACGCCGAGCGGCTCCAGCAGCTGCTGCACCAGCCCGCGGGGGCCGAAGGCGCCGAGCAGTGCGAGCGCGGCGACGTAGCTCGGGATCACGAGCGGTAGCGGTGCGGCGACCGCGATCACGCGCCGCGCCGGGAGGTCGGTGCGCGTGACGAGCCAGGCGAGTGGCAGGCCGACGAAAATCGCCGTGCCCGTCACGGCGGCGACGAGCACGAGCGTCTTGACGACGAGGGTCAGCGTCCCGGGCCGGCCGAGCACCTCGAACACGTCGAGGCCCCCGCCGGCGGCGCGAAGAAGGAGGTAGACGAGCGGGAGGACGACGAGGGCGACCGCCGCAACCGCCGGAACGGCAAGTGCGACGGGCGCCCTCGTGCGGCTCACGTCGTGAACCCGACCGCGTTCAACAACTCGAGCGTCTGCTCGAGCTCTGAACCGAGCTGGTCGAGCGCGATCTGCGGCCCTCGCAGGTTGTCGAGCGGCGGGAGGCCGGACTTGGCGTCGATGCCCGCGACGAGCGGGTACTCCGCCTCCTCCGCCTCGTCGACGTAGAAGCGCTGGCTCGGATCGGAGAGCAGGAACTCGACGAACCGTCGCGCTGCATCCGCGTGGTCGGCGGTCTCGAGGATCGACGCACCGGCGACCGAGACGAGCGCGCCGGGGTCCTCGCCCGTGAGGAAGTGGTTCGCGACGGCCGCGTCGGGGTTCTCCTCCTTGACGAGGTAGAGGTAGTAGTGGTTGACGAGGCCGAGCTCGATCTCGCCCGAGCCGACGGCCTCGACGACGGGCGTGTTCTTTTCGTAGAGCTTCGGCTCGTTCGCCTTCAGTCCCTCGAGCCAGTCGCGGGTGCGCTCCTCCCCGAGTTGCAGCAGCATCGCGCTGACGAACGCCTGGAACGACGCGTTCGTGGGGGCGATGCCGATCTTGCCCTTCCACTTCGGATCGGTGAGCGCGAAGACCGAGTCGGGGACATCGCCCTCCGAGAGTGCGTCGGTGTTGTACGCGATCACGCGGGAGCGGCCCGAGGTGCCGATCCAGTGGCCGTCCGGGTCGCGGAAGCGCGCGGGCACGCGGTCGAGCGTGTCCTGCGGCAGCGTCGTCAGCAGCCCCTCGCGCTCGACCGCGCCGAGCGAGCCGGGGTCCTGCGCGAAGAAAACGTCGGCGGGCGAGTTGTCGCCCTCCTCGGCGATCGTCGCCGCGAGCTCGGCGCTGTCGCCGTAGCGCACCTCGACATCAATGCCCGTCTCCTGCTCGAAGCGGTCGAAGAGCGGCTCGACCAGCTCCTCCTCGCGGCCCGAGTAGACGACGAGCTTCTCGTTCGCTCCTGCGTCGTCGTCGCCCCCGCAACCTGCTGCGAGGCCGAGCAGCGCCCCAACCGCCAACACCATCACCCTCCGCACGCTTCGTTCCCTCCCGAAATTTGTCAGGTCCCCCTTACAAAGCGCGGGAAGCCTATGTAAGGCGGACCTGACGCGTCAAGCGGGAACCCGCTCGAACACCGTCACACGGCGTTCGTGGGGGTGCACCGAGACGCGCGAGCCGAGCGGGACGACCTCGGTCGACGGACGCTGGGAGATCACGGTCGCACCGTCCGAGAGCTGCACGCGGTAGAAGACGTCGTGGCCGCGGAACTCGCGGCCGACCACCTCGCCGATCCCCGCCTCGTCGAGTGAAAGCTCGAGCTGCTCGGGCCGGATCAGCGCCTCGACGTTCGTGCTGCCGTTCAGGTTCGCGACGGGGAAGCGGCCGATCAGCGTGTCCACAACCCCCCCGTCGATCGTCCCGGGGAGAAAGTTGGCCGCGCCGACGAACTCGGCAGCCCAGCGGTCGGCGGGGTGGAGGTAGAGCTCCTCGGGCGAGCCCGTCTGCAGGACGGTGCCGTCGCGCATCAGCGCGATCCGGTCGGCGAGCGAGAACGCCTCCTCGCGGTCGTGCGTGACGAACAGCACCGTCACGTCGATCCCGCGGAGGATGTCCGCGAGCTCGGCGCGCATCGTGGCGCGCAGCAACGGGTCGATGTTCGACCACGGCTCGTCGAGCAACACGACGGAGGGCCGCGGGGCGAGCGCGCGCGCGAGCGCGACGCGCTGCTGCTGGCCACCCGAAAGCTCGTGCGGGAAGCGGCTCGCCTGTTGGGTCAGGCTGACGAGGCGGAGCAGCTCGGGGACACGCTCGCGGCGGTCACCGCGGCGGACGCCGAAGCCGACGTTCTGCTCGACGCTCAGGTGCGGGAAGAGCGCGTACTCCTGGAAGACCATCCCGATCCCGCGGGCGTGCGCCGGCACGAAGACGCCCGGGCCGAAGACGGGCCGATCCTCGATCGCGATCTCGCCGGCGTCCGGGCGCTCGAAGCCCGCGACGAGGCGGAGCAGCGTCGTCTTCCCGCAGCCGCTCGGGCCGAGGAGGGCGACGAGCTCGCCGCGGTCGATGCAGAGCTCGCTCTCGAGCACGGCCGCGACGTCGCCGAAGTGCTTGGTCACGCCGTGGGTGCAGATGGTTCCACAGGCCATTTCCCTGATTGTAAGGGACGCCTGACACGCCCGGGGGGCTGGGCCGACCGGCTGACTACGCTCGGCTGTATGAGCCGCTACGCCTCGGTCTATCCGCTCGTCAACGCAAGGGCGCTCGCCTCCCGGATCTTCACGTACGAGGTGCCCGACGAGGTCGAGAAGGGGGCGGTCGTCGAGGTACGCTTCGCCCGCTCCAAGGCGCGTGGCGTCGTCGTGGACGTCGACGGGGGCGCGCCCGAGGGGATCGACGTCGCCGCGATCGAGCGCGTCGTGGAGGAGCTTCCGCCGGCCCTCGTCGATCTCGCGCTCTGGCTCGCGGAGTACTACGGCTCGACCCCCGCGCGCACGCTCGCACTCGTGGCGCCGCGCGTGCGAAAGCGGCGCGGCGAGCGGCCAGCGC
>JACCTU010000194.1 GCA_013812235.1 Actinomycetota bacterium
AGAGCGCTGACGGCTGGACGCTGGTCGACACAGGTCTCTCCTTACCCGGGTCGGACGAGGTGTTCGCTCAGGTCGCCCGAGAGCTCACGGTCTCGCGGATCGTGATCACGCACTTCCATCCCGACCACGTCGGCGGAGCGCAGCAGGCGCACGCGGCGACCGGCGCGCGAGTGCACCAGGGCGCGCTCGACTACGAGCAGTGCGCGCACGTCTGGGGGAACGACGGCTGGCTCCAAGTGATCGCCGACTGGTTCCTCGCGAACGGCGTGCCGCCGGCCGTCGCGAACGAGCTGCTCGAGGCGGGCTCGGTGTACGCGCCGTTCATCCGTTACGTGCGCGACCCCGAGCTGCTCCACCCGGGCGACGTCGTCGACGGGTGGGAAGTGCTGGCGACGCCGGGCCACGCGGACGGTCACCTCGGGCTCGTGCGCGACGGGGTGCTCATCGCGGGCGACCACCTGTTGCCGCGGATCACGCCGGCGGTCGGGCTCTACCCGGACTCGCGTCCCGACCCCCTCGGCGACTACCTCGACTCCCTCGAGCGCACCGCCGCGCTCGGCGTAAGGCTCGCGCTCCCGGGCCACGGCGAGCCGATGCACGACCCGACCGCGCGGGCGCGGGAGATCGTCGCGCACCACCGCGAGCGCCTCGAGGAGACGGCGGCCGCGCTCGGGACGGAGCCGCGCACGGGCTACGACGTCTCATACCCGCTCTTCGGCGCCGACCTCAACCCGGCGTCCCGCCGCTTCGCGGTCGCCGAGACCCTCTCGCACCTGGAACGCCTCGTCCGCGAAGGCGGCGCCCGGCGCCACGAGCACGCTGGGGCTGTCTCCTATACTGATTCGTAGCTTGGACGACGAGCTACCGCCTAGTACCCAGGCCCCGGAGAGCGGGGCGTGAGCGACTTCCTCCGCGTCACCGTCGTGCTCGTGCTCGTGCTCGCGAACGCGATCTTCGTCGCGGCCGAGTACGCCCTCGTGACCGCGCGGCGCGGGCGTCTCGAGCAGATGAACTCGCTCCCGGCGCGCCGAGCGCTGCGCCTGATGGACGAGCCGGTGCGTTTCATCAGCACGGTGCAGGTCGGGATCACCGTGTGCGGGATCGCGATGGGCTCCATCGGCGAGCCGCTGATCTCGGGCTACGTCGACTCGTGGGTCTCGCACCTGCTCGCGTACACGTTCTCGTTCCTGATCCTGACCTACCTGACTGTCGTGCTAGGCGAGCTCGTGCCGAAGGCGGTCGCGCTGCAGAAAGCCGAAGCGCTCGCGGTCGTGCTCGCCGTGCCGCTCGACCTGCTCGCGCGGGTCTCGTCCCCGCTCGTCTGGGTGCTCCAGCACTCCGCGAATGCAGTGTCGCGGCTCTTCGGCGTCGCGCCCGCGCCCGCCGGCGTGCACGGCTACACGCGGGAGGACATCCTGCACACCGTTCGTGAGGCCGAGGGCACCGGCGTAATCGAGGAGGCCGAGGAGGAGATGCTCTACAAGGTCTTCAACTTCGCCGGCCAGGAAGTCCACGAAGTGATGGTCCCGCGACCGGAGGTGGTCGCGATCTCCGTCGACCTGCCCCCGGAGGAGTGCCTCGCCGCCGTGATCGACTCGCCGTACACGCGCTACCCCGCGTACCAGGGCTCGCTCGACGACATCGTCGGGATCCTCCACGTCCGCGACCTCTTCTCTGCGCTCAACGACCGCGGAATCGCGAACGTCAGCGTCGAGGATCTGCTGCGACCCGCGTTCGTCGTCCCCGAGACGAAAGATCTCGCTGCGCTGCTCGCCGACTTCCGACGCACGAAGGTCCACCTGGCGATCGTGGTCGACGAGTACGGCGCCATGGAGGGGATCGTCACGCTCGAGGACCTGCTCGAGGAGATCGTCGGCGAGATCGAAGACGAGTACGACCTTCCCGACGAGGCGGTCGAGCGGGTCGACGACGCGACGATCCGGATCGGCGGGACGTTCCCGATCGACGACTTCAACGAGCAGTTCGGGACCGAGCTGCCGCAGGCGGACTACCACACCGTTGCGGGCTTCGTCTTCGGCCTGCTCGGGCGAGCGCCCGAGGAGGGCGACGAAGTCCAACACCGCGGTCTCGCGTTCCGAGTTCTGGAGATCGAGGGGTCGCGTATCGAGCGACTCGAGGTGCACTGGCTCGACGAACACGAGCGCGAGGAGCCGCTGACCGCCGAGGGAGCCCATTGACCGACGCGCTCGCCGTGGTGATCCGTCGCGCGGTGAGCTCGGCGTCCAGCTGATCGACACGGCCGCCCTGTACGTGCCCGAGCTGGACCGCGGTAACGTCGCGTTCGTGCACCGTCTGGGCCTGATCGGCGCGGGGAGGGTGGCGCGTGTCCACGCGGCGAACCTGGCGCAGACCGACGGTGTCCGACTTGTCGCCGTCGCCGACATCGCGGCCGAAGCCGCGCGCTCGCTCGCGCAGGAGGCCGGAGCCGACGCGCTCTCGCCCAAGGGCCTGCTCGAGCGCCGCGACGTCGCCGCGGTGCTGATCGCGACCCCACCCGACACGCACGCCGACCTGATCGTCGAGGCCGCAGCCGCGGGCAAGCATGTCTTCTGCGAGAAGCCGCTCGCGACGTCCCTCGCCGACGCGCGCCGCGCGCTCGAGGCCGTCGAGCGTGCCGGCGTGCTGCTCCAGATCGGCTACAACCGCCGCTTCGATCCGCACCTGCGGGCGGTCCGCGACGCCGTCGCCGAGGGACGGGTCGGCACGCCGTGGCTGCTCCGCATCACCTCGCGCGACCCCGCCCCGCCGCCAGCCGACTACCTGCCGCACTCCGGGGGCCTCTTCCTCGACACGACGAGCCACGACTTCGACCTGGCGCGGTTCGTGCTCGGGGCGGAGATCGTGGAGCTCGCCGTGCTCGCCGCGTCCGTCGTCGACCCGAACGCGGCGGCGCTCGGGGACGTCGACGTCGCGGTGCTCTCGCTCGGGTTCTCGAGCGGCTCCTTCGGTTCGATCGACAACTGCCGCCGCAGCTCGTACGGCTACGACCAGCGGCTCGAAGTGCACGGGAGCGACGGTCTCGCGCAGGCCGAGAACCGGCCGGCCGAGTTCTATACCGATCGGTATGCAGAGGCGTTCGTCCGCGAGCTGGCCGCATTCGCGCACGCGCTCGACGGCGAGCCGCTCGAGGTCGACGGGCGCGACGGCCTTGCCGCGGTTGCGGCTGCCGAGGCCGCGCGCCGTTCGCTCGACGAGCGCCGGGCGGTGCGGCTGGAGGAGCTCGAGTGAAGGAGATCGGGATCGGGCTGCTCGGCGTCGGCTGGATGGGCGAGGTGCACTCGACTTCGTACCGGCGCGTCCCCGTCCACTACCCCGAGTGCGAGGGGCGCGCGAGGCTCGTCGTGGCGGCGGACGAGGTCGAGGAGCGGGCGCGTGCGGCGGCGGAGAAGCTCGGCTACGCGGAGTGGACGACCGACTGGCGCACCGTGATCGCGCACCCGGAGGTCGAGGCCGTCTCGATCTGCGCGCCGAACTTCATGCACCGCGAGATGGCGCTCGCGGCGGTCGAGGCCGGGAAGCACTTTTGGGGCGAGAAGCCGCTCGGGGCGCTGCCGCAGGACACGGTCGAGATCGCTTGCGCCGCCGAGGCGGCGGGCGTTCGCACGATCGTCGGGCTCAACTACCGGAACCCGCCCGCCGTCCAGCACGCGCGCCGGCTGATCGCCGACGGCGAGCTGGGGGAGATCAACCACTTCCGGATGCAGTTCGTCGCGAGCTACTCCGCGAATCCCCGCGGCGCGCTCTCGTGGCGCTTCTCGCGCGAGCTCTCCGGCCACGGGATCCTCTCCGACCTCGGCTCGCACGCGGTCGACCTGGCGATGTTCCTCTGCGGGCCGATCGTCCGCGCCACGGCGACGTCGGCGATCCTGATCCCGAATCGCCCGAAGGTGCAGATGGGCACGGGCACGCATTTCTCGGTGGTCGAGGGCGACGTCGAGCTCCGGCCCGTCGAGAACGAGGACTGGTGTGCGGCGCTCGTGGAGTTCGAGTCCGGGCTCAAGGGCACGATCGAGCTCTCGCGGGTGATCGTCGGCGCCGAGGCGCGTTACTGGTTCGAGGTGAACGGCACCCGCGGCGCCGTGGCGTGGAACTTCGAGCGCATGAACGAGCTCGAGCACTACCGCGACGGCGGCTCGGCGCGCGTGCTGATGGGCCCGTCGCACCCCGACTTCGCGCGGTTCCAGCCGGGGCAGGGGATCCCGATGGGCTACGACGACCTGAAGGTGATCGAGGCGTACCGCTTTCTCCAGTCGATCGCGGACGGCGTTCAGCGCGAGCCGGGCGTCCGGGAGATCGCCGCCACGGCGCGCGTGCTCGACGCGGTCGCGCGGTCGTTCGAGAGCGGTGCCTGGGAGGAGGTGCGGGACCTCTAGGCCACGTTCGGCGGGGTCTCACCGCGGAGCACCGCGGCGACGCCTTCCGCCATCGCGCGGAAAACCGCCTCGCGGGCGCCGAGCGTGAGGCCGAGGGCGTGCGGCGTCGCAACGACGCGCGGGTGAGCGAACAGTGGGTGGGAGGGGTCGGGCGGCTCCTCCTCGAAAACGTCGAGGCCGACGCCGCCGAGACGGCCGTCCTCGAGCGCGGCGAGCAGGTCGTCGAGCGACGAGACGAGCCCGCCGCGGGCGGTGTTGACGAGGACGAGGCCGGGTTTCGCGCACGCGAGCAGCTTCGGCCCGACGATGCCGCGCGTCTCGTCGGTCAGCGGCGCGTGCAGGGAGACGATGTCCGCGTTCTCGAAGAGCGCGCCCAGCGGTGTCGTCGCGTCGTCGACGAGTGGGTCGTGCGCGAGCACGTGCATTCCGAGCGCGCGCGCGAGGTCGGCGAGCTCGCGGCCGATGCGACCGTAGCCGACGATTCCGAGGGTCGTACCTTCGAGATCGCTGGGCTCGAGGCGGTCGCGCGCGCCCCAGTCGCGCTCGAGCAGGGCGTGCTGAAGCTCGGGAAGCCGTTTGACGAGCGCGAGCATCAGCGTCAGCGCGCCCTCCGCGACAGCGCGAGCGTTCGCTCCCGGCGTGACGACGACAGGGATCCCGCGCGCGGCCGCCGAAGCGACGTCCACCCGGTCGACGCCGACGCCGCTGCGCCCGATCACGCGGAGGCGGGTGGCCGCGGCGAGTTCCTGTTCCCCGACCGTCGCGTTGCCGCGCACGATCAGCGCCTCGGCCTCGGGCAGCAGCGAGTGCCAATCTTCCGGGGTCTCGATCGGGCCGAGGATCTCGACCGCGACCGGGTGCACCGGGCCGGTCGCGACGATCAAGGCGCGGCCGCCGCGCGCGCCGCCTCGGCCAGGAAGAACGAGTCAGCGCCGACCGTGACGAAGCGGAAGCCGCGCTCGAGCGCGCGCTCGGCGTCCTCGTGCGTGCGCGTGAACAGGCCCGCGGCCTTGCCCTCCGCCTGTGCCGCGTCGACGATGGCGTCGAGTGGCAGCTCGCTCGTGCCGAGTGCGGCCCCGAGGTCCGCCGGGCCGACGAAGAGCACGTCGACGCCGTCGCACGCCGCGATCTCGCGCGCCTCCTGGAGGGCGCCGCGCGTCTCGATCTGGATCGCGACGAGCACGTCCCGCTCCGGGGCGGCGCCGGCGCCGAAGTCGGCGCCCCGGTTCATGTATGCGACGCCGCGCGTCCCGCGCGGCGGGTAGCGCG
>JACCTU010000091.1 GCA_013812235.1 Actinomycetota bacterium
GCCGCGCTGCTCTTCGGCTTCTCGAGCGCGCTCGCGCAGCGCCTGCCCGAGTACTCGACTTCCGGGGCCGTCCTCTTCCAGGCGCTCCCGTACGTCCTGACCCTGATCGCGGTGGCCGGTGTGATCGGGCGCTCGATCCCGCCCGCAGCCGTCGGGCGACCGTACGTCAAGCAGTAGTGAGTCGGAACATGCCCGCTTTCTGGTCGGTCCTGCTCGGCGTGCTCGCGACGGCGGCGATCCCCGTCGCAGTGGCGTACGCCGACCGGAGCCCGCGCGTGGAGCTGATCTGGGCCGGTGCGGCCGTGCCCGTCGCCGCGCTCCTCGGACTCGCGGCCCTGGGCGCTGCGCGGGCGGGTCGGCGCCGCGCCCAACTGACCCTCCTCCACCGGAGCGGCGCCAGGATCGCCGTCCTGGGCAGGTTCCTGGGGCTGTTCAGCCTCCTCTTCGCGGGCACCGGCGCGATTTCCCTGGTCGTGTACGCGATCCTCAGCTGGCGGGGCCGTACGTAGGCGAGCTGGCGAATGGGCTCTACAATCGTCAAAGCATGTTCGAGATCGGCAACAGCCTCCGGGAAGCCCGGCTCCGCCAGAGCCTCGAGCTCTCCGACGTCGAGCGGGCGACCAAGATCCGCCCGAAGTACCTGCGCGCGCTCGAGGACGAGCAGTTCGAGCTGCTGCCCGCGCAGACCTACGTCAAGGGTTTCCTCAACACCTACGCCGAGTTCCTGGGCCTCGACGGGCAGCTCTACGTCGACGAGTACAACTCGCGCTACGTCACGCGGGAGGAAGAGGAGCCGTTCAGGCCTCGCCGGAGCGCACCGCACCCGCGCAACCGGCGGCTCGAGTCGAGCGTCGTCCTCGTCACGCTCGTCGGGATCGCGGTCGTCTTCGGGCTCGTGATCGCAGCGTGGAAGTCCGGCGACGATTCGCCGAACACCAACGCGCCGATCGCCGACACGGGTCTGCGCGCGCCTGCCGAGCGAGTGCTCGTCGTTCGCGGCACGCGCGGTGCGACGCGCATGGAGGTGCGACGCAACTCGCAGGAAGGTGAGCTCGTCTTCTCCGGCACGATCCCGAACGGGCGGGAGCAGTCGTTCAAGATCGGGCGGAAGCTCTGGCTCTACGTGCAGCGCCCGGCGGCCGTCGACCTGGTCGTCAACGGCCGCGCGACGCGCGCGCCGGCACGACTGCTCTTCGTCGACGCGTCGGGCGTCGAGCGCGCGCCTGCCGCGAATTGACGCGGCCCCGAGCGCTCCTCGTCGTCACCGGCAGCGAGCTTGTCCGCGGAGAGCGGACCGACCGCAACGGTCCGTTTCTCGCGCGGGAGATCCTGGAGCGTGGGTTCGAACCGGCGCGGATCACGATCGTCGGGGACGGAGAGCACGAGCTCGAAGCGGCGCTACGGGAAGGGCTCGCCGGTGACCTCCTCGTCACCTCCGGCGGACTGGGTCCGACGCACGACGACAGGACGGTCGAGCTCCTCGCGCGCGTGACCGGCCGCGAGCTGCGGGTGGACGAGGACCTCCACGGGCAGATCGAGACTGTTTCGCGTCGCGTCGCCAAGCGGTTGCGGCGTCCCTACGCGGACTTCGAACCCGGCGTGCGGAAACAGGCGTCGTTGCCTGACGGCGCCGCTTCGGTTGGCCTCGCGGGCACCGCGCCCGGCCTCGTGCTCGAGCACGAAGGCACGGTCGTCGTGGTGTTGCCGGGGCCGCCGGGCGAGCTGCAGCGGCTCTGGGCCTCGGCGGTCGAGTCCGAGCCGATGCGCGGGCTGCTCGGCCGCGCCCGGCCGCCCGGGCGGCGGGTGCTCCGCCTCTTCGGCGTGAGCGAGTCCGCCGTCTCGCGCGCGCTGGAGGAGGCAGGTGGCGAGCCTGAGGGGGTGGAGGCGACGATCTGCGCGCGGGACTTCGAGATCCACGTCGACCTCGTCGTCGACCCCGGCGCGGAGGGAGAGGCGGACGCGCTCGAGTCCGCGCTCGCCGAGTCGCTCGAGCGCTGGCTGTTCGCCCGTGACGAGCGGACGATCGAGGAGCAGGTGCTCGTGCTCTGCCGTGCGCGCGGGCTCTCACTTGCGACGGCTGAGTCGTGCACCGGCGGGCTCGTCGCCGAGCGGCTGACGCGGGTGCCGGGATCGAGCGACGTCTTCCTCGGCGCAATCGTCGCGTACGCGGACGACGTGAAGGCGGCGCAGCTGGGCGTCCCCGAAGCGCTGATCCGCGAGCACGGCTCGGTCTCGGCCGAGGTCGCCGCCGCGATGGCGTCGGGCGCCCGCGAGCGGCTCGGCGCGGAGGTCGCGGTCGGGGTCACCGGGATCGCGGGGCCTGGGGGCGGCACGCCCGAGAAGCCGGTGGGGCTCTGCTACGTCGCCGCGGAAACTCCGGACGCAGCCCGGGTGGTCGACTTCAGCTACCCCTCCGACCGGGAGGCGGTGCGCTCGCGGGCGGCCGCCGCAGCGCTCCACCTGGTGCGGCGGCTGTTGACACAGACCTGACACACGCGCGCCACACCTCGCCCGCTACCGTCGATCCCGATGGCAAGTCACGCCTTCGGCTCTTCTGCGCACTGCGGCTGCCTGATGCCATCGTGGAGTCTCTCGTTGCCTGGCAGCTCCGCGAGCTCGGCGGGCGAGCCGTCCCGCCGGGAAACCTCCACGTCACGCTGGCCTTCCTCGGCTCCAGGCCGGGGAGCGACCTCGAGCCCGTGGCCGTCGCTGTGCGCGAAGCGGCCGGTCGGGCCAAACGCCCGGAGCTCGAGGTGCGCGGCTACCGGGAGACCCGGAGCGTCGGGATGCTCGTCTGCGACGACCGCGACGGGCGCGCCGCTGCCCTCGCCGACGACCTGTTCGGGCGACTGGAGGCCCTCGGCGTCTACGAGCGCGAGGGGAGGCCCTGGCTGCCCCACGTGACCGTGACCCGCTTCCGTAGGCCGCTCAGGCTCGATCCGGAGCTCCCCGCGCTCGGGCGCTTTAGTCCGTCCGACGCGGCTGTTTACCTGTCTCGGCTGCACCCATCCGGGGCGCAGTACGAGGTTCTCGAATCGTTTGCGCTAGGAGGCTAGAAGAGTGGATCGCGAGCAGGCATTGGACACCGCCCTCGGGCAGATCGAGCGACAGTTTGGCAAGGGCTCGGTCATGAAGATGACCGACGCGGCGGCCGTGAACGTCGGCTCCGTCTCGACGGGCTCGCTCTCGCTCGACCTCGCGCTGGGGATCGGCGGTTTGCCACGTGGGCGCGTCGTCGAAATCTTCGGCCCGGAGTCGTCGGGGAAGACGACGCTCGTCTACCACGTGATCGCCGAGGCGCAGCGCCGCGGCGGGATCTGCGCGTTCATCGATGCCGAGCACGCGATGGACCCGGCGTACGCGAAGCGGATCGGCGTGAACATCGACGACCTGCTCGTCTCGCAGCCCGACACCGGCGAGCAGGCGCTGGAGATCTGCGAGCTGCTCATCCGCTCCGGCGCGCTCGACGTCGTCGCGATCGACTCGGTCGCAGCGCTGACGCCGAAGGCCGAGATCGAGGGGGAGATGGGCGACTCGCTCCCAGGGATCCAGGCGCGGCTGATGAGCCAGGCGCTCCGCAAGCTCGCCGGCACGCTCAACCGCACTGACACGATCTGCATCTTCACGAACCAGCTGCGCGAGAAGATCGGGGTCATGTTCGGCAGCCCGGAGGTCACGCCGGGAGGCCGTGCGCTCAAGTTCTACGCGTCGATCCGCCTGGACATCCGCCGGATCGAGACGCTGAAGGAAGGTGTCGAGGCGATCGGCAACCGCGTGCGGGTGAAGGTCGTGAAGAACAAGGTCGCGCCGCCGTTCAAGCAGGCCGAGTTCGACATCATCTACGGCTCGGGGATCTCCTGGGAAGGCACGGTCGTCGAGGCCGGGGTCGACAAGAAGGTGATCCAGAAGTCGGGCTCGTACTTCAGCTTCGACGACGAACGGCTCGGCCAGGGTCGCCACAACGCGGCGGCGTTTCTCCGCGAGCATCCGGACGTGACGCAGAAAATCCTGGCGGCGCTGCAGAGGGACGCCGGCCCGGATCAGGTCGTCTCGGCGCGGCTTCTGCCGATCGCCGAACCCGATGCCGCCCCGGTCGAGGCCGAGGCGGTCGCCGAGCCCGAGAAGGTCAAAGAGCCGGCGTAATGCCTGTCGTCACCGGGCTTCGCGAGCTTCGAGGCGGCAGGGTCGCCGTCGAGCTCGACGGAGCGCGCTGGCGCACGGTCCCGGCCGAAGTCGTCGTCCGGGTCCGGCTGGGCGTGGGGGAGGCCCTCGAGCGTCCTCGGTTGCGTGAGCTCGCTCGCGAGCTGCGCCGAGCCCGTGCGGTGGACACCGCGCTTCGAGCGGTCTCGCGCCGCGAGCAGTCGGCGGCAGAGCTCGACCTGCGGCTGCAGCGCAGGGGATTCGCGCCCGGACTGCGTGAGGAGACGCTCAACCGTCTGGAGCGCGTCGGCCTCGTGGACGACGAGCGGTATGCGATGCGCCGCGCGGAGACCCTCTGCGAGCGTGGTCACGGGGACGAGGCGATCCGCTGGCGCCTCGAGCGCGGCGGCGTCGCCCACGAGACCGCCTCGAAGGCGATCGCCGCCCTGCCGCCCGAGCGGCAGCGCGCTCGCCTGGTCGTAGCTGTACGGGGGGCCGGGCTCCGGACCGCGACCGAGCTCGCCCGGAGGGGCTTCGGCGAGGACGCAATCGAGGACGCGCTCGGTCAGGTTGTTGCAGACGGACCCTGAGGCGATAGACTCCAGGTGCTTCATCCGACATTTCTCCTGCACACGGGCTTTTTTCGTTGATCCGACACCGAGCATTCTCTGACGTTCGAGCGAGCTAGAGGCTTTTGAACCACCCCGAGCGAACGAGCTGAACATCCCACAGACGGCGACGCGTTCAGCGTCGCGGCGAGGCGGTGTGCTCCCGTCCTCGCCGACTTCGGAGCCCTGCGGCGATCTGCCGGGTGGCTGTCAACCGAACTCGGCCTACGAGGTGCTGGAACGTTGCTCGTCGTCGCGGGAATCGCAATCGGGATCGTGGTGGGCGTCCTTGCCGCCGTGGTCACGATCGCGATGCTGGAGAAGAGCCGTCTCGGTGAGCTTCGTCGGCGCCGGACCCTCCTGATCACCGAGGCCGAGCGGGAGGCCGAGGCGATCCGCCGGGAGGCGCAGATCGAAAACCGCGAACGCGAGCTGGCGCTGCGCGCAGAGATCGAGGACGAGGTTCGGAACCGCCGCACGGAGATCACGCGGACGGAGGAACGTATCGCGACGCTTGAGCTGGACCTCGACCGGAAGCTGACCGAGCTGTCCCGGCGCGAGCAGGGCGTGAACGACCGCGAGCTCGCGTCGAAGGAGCTGCACGAGGAGCTGAAGCACGTCAAGGAGCAGGAGCAGCACGTGCTGGAGAAGCTCGCGGGCATGACGCAGCCAGAGGCACGTGCGCATCTGCTCGACCGTTCGGAGGAGCTCGTCCGGCACGAGCTCGCTCGCCGCGTCCGCCAACTCGACGAGGAGGCCCGCGCGGAGGCGAAACGCCGCGCGCGGAACCTCGTCGCCGACGCGCTGCAGCGGGTCGCCGCGAGCCACGCGGCCGAGACGACGGTCTCGATGGTCGAGCTGCCGAGTGACGACATGAAGGGGCGGATCATCGGCCGCGAGGGCAGGAACATCCGCGCGCTCGAGCACCTAACCGGCGTCGACTTCATCATCGACGACACGCCGCAGGCGGTCGTGCTCTCGTCGTTCGACGGCATCCGGCGCGAGATCGCGAAGCTGACCCTCCAGAAGCTGATCGAAGACGGGCGCATCCACCCGGCGCGGATCGAGGAGACGTACTACCAGTCGAAGTCGGAGCTCGACGACCTCATCCAGCAGGCCGGCGAGCAGGCGGTCTTCGAGGCGAACTGCGGCGACTTCCACCCGGAGATCGTGAAGATCCTCGGGCGGCTCCGCTTCAGGACGAGCTACGGGCAGAACGTCCTGAAGCACACGCTCGAGGTCGTGCATCTGGCGGGCGTGATGGCGACCGAGCTCGACGCGGGGATCAAGACCGTCAAGCGCGCCGCGCTGCTCCACGACGTCGGCAAGGCGATGACGCACGAGGTCGAGGGGTCACACGCGCTCATCTCCGCATCGCTCGCCCGCCGCTACAACGAGACGCAGGGCGTCGTACACGCGATCGAGGCACACCACTACGAGGTGCAGCCGCAGACCGTCGAGGCGGTTCTGCTGATCTCGGCCGATGCGATCTCGGCGGCCCGCCCGGGTGCGAGGGGCGAGAGCCTGGAGCACTACATCAAGCGTCTGTCCGCGCTCGAGCAGCTCGCCGAGGCGCACAGCGGGGTCGAGCGGGTCTACGCGCTGCAGGCGGGACGCGAGATCCGCGTAATCGTCAAGCCGAACGAGGTCGACGACGACGAGGCGGCGCTGCTCTCGCACGAGATCGCTCGCGAGATCGAGGACAACCTCGAGTACCCCGGCCAGGTCAAGGTGACCGTGATCCGGGAATCGCGCGCGATCGACGTCGCGCGGTGAGAGACGCTCCAGGCGCAGTCCTGTTCGCCCTCGCCGGCTCTGCGGCGCTGGCTGTCGCATTCTCGCTGTTGGCCGCGGGGCGAAGGCCATGGCCGGCCGTGGTGTGCGGACCGCTCGTGGCCGTCTGGGTGATCCTCGCGCAGGAACTGCCGCCGACCCGCAATGAGCAGGTCGGCATCGTCACCATCGCGACGATCGCCGCTTCGATCTCGACGACGGTGGTGTGGTACGTCGGTTGGCTTGCGGGCCAGCTCCGCGCGGCCGGCGAGACCCTCCGCCGCCCGCGTTAGGTGCGCGCGAATCCGGCACGGCTACCATTGTCGCACTGGTGCGGCGCTACCACGTCACGACGTTCGGCTGCCAGATGAACGCCCACGACTCGGAGCGGATCAAGGGCATGCTCGAGGAGCTCGGGCTCGGAGAATCGTCGTCGCCCGACGAGGCGGACGTGCTCGTGTTCAACACGTGCACGATTCGCGAGAAGCCGGACACTCGACTGGCCGCGCACCTCGGCAACGCGAAGATGCTGAAGGAGCGCGACCCGGAGCGCGTCATCGCCGTCGGCGGGTGCTACGCCGAGGCGCAACGCGAGCGGATCTTCGGTCAGTACCCCTTCGTCGACGTCGCGTTCGGGCCCGGCTCGATCTCGCATCTCGGCGACTGGCTCGGCGCGGGGGGGGCCGGTGTTGCACGTTCGAGCTTCGGGATCGCGGAAGAACGGAGCTTCGCCGCCGCCCTGCCGATGCACCGCGAACGGAGCTTCCAGGCATGGGTGCAGGTGTCGATGGGCTGCAACTCGAAGTGCGCGTACTGCATCGTGCCCGCCGTCCGCGGGCGGGAGGTCAGCCGCCGGCCGGGAGAGATCGTCGCCGAGGTGACGCGGCTCGCGGCCGAAGGCGTTATGGAGCTCACCCTGCTCGGCCAGAACGTCAACTCCTGGGGTCGCGACCTGCGGCCCGACCTCGACACCGAGTTCGGCGAGCTGCTCAGGGCCTGCGACGCCGTCGAGGGAATCGAGCGGATCCGCTTCACGAGCCCGCACCCGAAGGACTTCCGGGAGCCGGTGATCGCCGCGATCGCGGATTGCGCGTCCGTGTGCGAGCACGTGCATCTGCCGCTCCAGTCCGGCTCGACGCGCATCTTGAAGGCGATGCGGCGCACGTACTCGCGTGAGCGCTACCTCGCGCTTGTGGAACGGCTGCGCGACGGCATTCCGGATCTCGCGCTCGGCACGGACATCATCGTCGGGTTCCCCGGCGAGACCGAGAACGACTTTCGCGAGACGCTCGAGGTCGTCGAGGCGGTGCGCTACGACAGCGCGTTCACGTTCGTGTACTCGCCGCGACAGGGGACGGAGGCGGCGTCGCTGCCGAACCAGGTTCCCGACGAGGTGAAGCGCGAGCGAATCGAGCGGCTCGTCGAGCTCGTCCAGCGGATCGCCCGTGAACGCAATGCGGCTCGAGTCGGTGGTGTGGAAGAGGTGCTCGTGGAGGGTGTGAGCCGCACCGATGACGCTCGGTTGCGGGGGCGCACGCGCCGCAACACGACGGTGCACTTCAGCGGCGACGCGGCTCCCGGGGAGCTCGTCGCGGTTGAGATCGAGAGCGCGACCTCCACGACGCTGGGCGGGCGTCGGGCGGCGCTCGTCGCCGCATGAACCGGCGCCGCGCCTGGATCGCGGCGCAGCTGCTCTTCGTCGTTGCGCTCCTCTTCTTCCTCGGTTTCGCGCTGCGGGACACCTGGGCGGATGCCGGCCCTCGGATCCGCGACGCCGACGTCGGCGACTTGCTGATCGCGACGGTGCTACTCGGCGCGTACTACTGCCTCTTCGTGGTCGGGTGGCAGTGGATCCTCCGCGCGCTGGACGTTCGCGTCTCGTACGAGGTCGCGCTGCAGGCGGAGATGGCCTCGCTGCTCGCGAAGTACGTTCCGGGCGGCATCTGGACGCCTGCTGCGCGCGTCGTCTGGCTGCGGAAGGCGGGCATCGACGCGGCGACGCCGCTCGTCCTCTCGTCGATTCTGCTCGAAGCGGGTCTCTCGGCGGTGTCCGGGGTGCTCGTGTTCGCCGCCGGGTTGGTGATCGTCGGCGATGTCAACGCTCCGTTGTTGCCACTCACCCTCTTCACGGGGGTCGTCGTCTTCGCGCTGCATCCGAGGGTCTTCCGCTGGCTCGCCACCCGGGTGTTCAGGCCGTTCGGCGGGGTCGAGCTGCCGGAGCTGCCGTATCGGGTTCTCCTCGGGCTGCTCGCCTTCTACGCCGTCTCCTGGGTCGTGGGCGGCGCCGCGTTCCTCTTCCTCCTGCGCGCGGTCGGCGGTGACGCGGGCGCCGAGTCGATCGTCTTCTTGGGCGGGGTCGCGGCGGTGGGGGCGATCGTGGCCGTGCTCTCGATCATCGCGCCGTCGGGTCTCGGCGTCCGGGAGGCGTCGATGTACGGACTCGTCCTCGCGGTGGCGCCCAGCGGCGTCGCACTCGGGGCGGTCGTCCTGAACCGAATCTTGATCACCGTCGTCGAGGGGCTGCTCCTCCTCGTGGGCGCGCTCCTGTGGCGACGCCGGCGCGCCGCGCTCCGCAGCGCGCCGGTGACGCCGTAGTGGTCGTCGGCGTCTTCGGGCCGACAGCGTCCGGGAAGACGGACGTCGCGGAAGCCTTGGCCGACCGGCTCGACGGCGAGCTCGTGTCCGCCGACGCGATGCAGGCGTACCGGGGGCTGCCGGTCCTGACGAACCAGTCCGACCGGCCGACCCGGCTCGTCGGCGTCTGGCCGCTCGACCACGACGCTTCGGTTGCGGAGTACCAGGAGCTCGCGCAGGCGGCGGTCGACGAGATCGTCGCCGAGGGGCGGACACCGGTGGTCGTCGGCGGGACCGGCCTATACCTTCGTGCGGCGCTCGCGGGCCTCGAGCTTCCGCCGCCCGCCCCTGCCACCACGCGTTCCCGGCTGGAGCGGCTGTACGACAGTCTCGGCTCCGAGCGAGCGCACGCGGCGCTGACGGAGCGCGATCCGGTCGCAGCCGCGCGCGTTCACGCGAACGACCGGCGTCGGGTCGTCCGGGCGCTCGAGCTCGTCGAGCTCGGCTCGTCGCTCGCGCCGTCGTCGGACACGCTCTGGGGAGGGGGGTACCGTCATCCGACCGTCGTGATCGGCCTCGAGGTGTCGCGCGACGAGCTCGGCGCGCGGATCGAGGCTCGAACGCGCTCGATGGTCGAGCATGGCGTCGTCGACGAGGCGCGCCGTGCGCTCGCAGGGGCGGTCTCCCAGACCGCGCTCACGGTCCACGGCTTGCGGGACTTCGCCGAGCTGCCGCTCGAGGAAGCGGTGGAGACGTACAACCGACGCGTCCGCCGCTACGCCGCGTACCAGCGGAAGTGGATGCGCCACATCCCCGGCGTCGTCATCATCGACGCGAACCGACTTACGACCGAGGTGGCCGATGAGATCGTCACGCTGGCACGCGCACGGGAACGTGTACCTGGTGACGGAGCCGTGCGGGCTGACGGCTGACCAGGTGCGCGAGCTCGTCGGCGACGCCGACGGCATCCTCGAGGTGGCAGACGACGGCGACGTCACGATCTGGAACCCGGATGGCTCGCAGGCTGAGATGTCCGGGAACGGCACCCGCATCGCGGCCCGTTGGCTCGCGGAGCGGACCGGCGAGGACGTGGTCACGGTGCACGTAGGCCCGCGCGTCGTCGTTGCGCGGATGCTCGGTGGGGACGAGGTCGAGCAGGAGCTCGGCGAGGTTCGCGTGGGCGCGCTGGAGGTCGTCGACGGCGTCGAGCTGATCGCGGTCGACGTCGGCAACCCGCACGCGGTCGTGCTCGGCGACCCGGCGGAGCTGCCGGTCCTGGGTCCGAGACTCGAGACCCACGAGCGCTTCCCGAAACGCACGAACGTGCAGGTTGCGCGGGTGGACGCCCCAGGTGAGGTGACGGCGCGCGTGTGGGAGCGGGGGGTGGGCGAGACGAGCGCGTCGGGCACGAGCGCGATCGCCGTTGCCGCGGCGACCCACCCGGCCGGCGGCGACGTCGTCGTCCACTTCCC
>JACCTU010000196.1 GCA_013812235.1 Actinomycetota bacterium
GCTTGTACGCGTCGAGCGTGCGGGTGAGGATCGAGCCCGTGCGCGGGTCGTCGAGCCGCGCCTCCGAGAAGGTGTGGCCCATCGCCTGGATGATCCCGCCCTCGATCTGGCTGCGCGCGCCGAGCGGGTTGATCACGCGTCCGACGTCGTGCACCGCGTAGATCTGCTCGACGACGACCTCGCCGGTCTCGACGTCGACGGCGACCTCGGCGACCTGCACGCCGAACGTCAGCACGCGCAGCCCGGCGGGGTTGGGACCGCGTGCGCCCTTGCCGAGAATCTGGCCGTCCTGGAGCAGTCCGGTGATCTCCTCGAGCGGCCAGGAGCCGCCGTCCGACGAGACGATGTTCCCGCCGTTCAGCGAGAGCAGGCGCTCCTCGACCTCGAGCAGCACATGCTCTCGCTCGGGGGCGGCAAGATCGTCTCGTCGGACGGCGGCTCGTGGCCGCTCGAGGAGATCACCGGGCTTCTCCAGGACGGCCAGATCCTCGGCAAGGGCGCGCGGGGCCCCAACCCCGCAGGGATGCGCGTCCTGACCTTTGGCGTGCAGGTCGCCGAGGTTGCAGTCGACGTCGAGACGGGCGAGGTCGTCGTCGAGCGCATCCACGCGGTGCACGACGTCGGGCGCGTGATCAACCCGCTTGGCGCCCGCAGCCAGATCGAGGGCGGGATCATCCAGGCGATGGGCCACACCTTCTCGGAGGCGCGGCTCGACGACCCGCGCACGGGCTCGATCCTCACCCGCACGCTCGACGCGTACAAGCTGCCGACGTTCGCCGACGTGCCGGAGATCGTGTGTGAGCTCGTCGACGTGCCGGACGAGCACCTCACGAACCTGGGGTCGAAAGGGCTCGGCGAGCCGCCGATCATCCCGACGGCGGCGGCGATCGCGAACGCGATCCGCGACGCCACTGGCGCCGACGTGACGTCGCTGCCGATCACGCGCGAGGAGATCTTGCAGGCACTGCGGGAAGCACGAGAACGGGAGCGCGTTGCAGCTGGTACGGCCTAGCTCGCTCGAGGAGTTCGCGGCGCTCGGCGGCGAGCCCGGAGACCAGGCGCTCGCGGGAGGCACGGAGCTCGTGCCGCAGCTCCGCGACGGGCTCATCCACGCCGAGCGGCTCGTCCAGATCACGGACGTTGTGCCGCGCGGCGTCGAGGGGACGACGATCGGAGCCGGCACGACGCTGGCCGAGCTCGAGCACGATGCGGCCATCCCCGAGGCACTGCGCGAGGCGTGCCGCCTCGCGGCCTCGCCGCAGCTCCGCAACATGGGGACGATCGGCGGCAACCTGCTGCAGTCGACGCGCTGCTGGTACTGGCGCCTGCAGTTTCCGTGCCGGTTGCACGGCGGCGACGTCTGCCACGCGCGCGCCGGACAGCACCGCGAGCACGCGATCTTCGCGAACGACTTCTGCGCCTCGGCGCATCCCTCGGATCCGGCCGCAGCCCTGCTCGCGCTCGGCGCACGCGTTCGGACCGACCGCCGCGAGTTTCCACTCGACGTCCTCTATCGGCTTCCGACCGCGGACGACCGGCGGCTGACGACGCTCGAGGAGGGCGAGCTGATCCTCGAGCTCGAGTTCGCGCCGCCGCTTGCGAGCGTGTACTTGAAGGCGATGGATCGCAAGCGCTGGGCCTTCGCGCTCGTCGGCGTTGCTGCCGCGCGCTACGAGGACGGCGTGCGTCTCGCACTCGCCGGCGTGGCGCCGACCCCCTGGGCGCTCGAGTCACTCGATGCGCTCGAGGCGGCCGAGCCGCTGCCCGACAACGCGTACAAGGTCGAGCTCGCCCAGGCTCTCGGGCGTCGGGCGATCGCTTCGGTCTCCCGCTAGCATCCCGACCTCGTGGCGCGGCGGCTGGCCTCCCTCCTCGTCGCGCTCGCTGGCCCGTTGCACCTGAGGTTCGCAGCACTGCTCGTGGCCGCGCTCCTCGGCGGCGGCTGCGGCGGCGGCGGCGAGGACGACGAGACGTCGAGCCAGAGCGCGCCCGGTTGCACTGCGGCCGAAGCGCCGGAACCACGCGAGCCGGAACCGCGTCAGGCGCCCTCGGCCGAGCTGGACCCCGACCTCAAGCACACTGCGGTCGTGCAGACGAACTGCGGCGAGTTCACGATCACGCTCGCCCCGGACCGATCCCCGCACGCCGCCGCGTCGTTCGCGGCCCTGGCAAGCGACGGCTACTTCGACGACACGACCTTCCACCGGATCGTCCCGGGGTTCGTGATCCAGGGCGGCGACCCGACGTCGACCGGGACCGGCGGCCCCGGCTACACGACCGTGGACGCACCGGCGAGGGAGACGCAGTACACGCTCGGAGTCGTCGCCATGGCCAAGACCGGAGCGGAGCCGCGCGGCGCCGCAGGCAGCCAGTTCTTCGTCGTCACGAGTGACGAGCTCCAGCTCCCCGCCGACTACGCCGTGATCGGCGAGGTCACCTCCGGGTTCGACGCTGTTGCGCGCATCGGGGTGTTGGGCGACCCCACCACCGAGCTGCCGACCATCCCCATCGTCGTCGAGTCGATCGAGATCCGCCGAGGCAGCTGATGGTCGCGGCCGTCGTCCTGGCCGCGGGAGCCGCGAGGAGGTTCGGCTCGCCCAAGCAGCGGCTGCTCCTGCCGCGCGTGCTCGAGCGCGTGCGAGCGAGCGCTGTCGCTGAGATCGTCGTCGTCGCCGGCGCGCACGCACTCGAAGCCGACGTTCGAGTCGTCGAGTGCGACGACTGGGAGCGCGGGCCGGGCGCATCGCTTCGCTGCGGCCTCGAAGCGCTCGCGCCGGAGGTCGAGGCCGCCGTCGTCGTCCTCGCCGACGGGCCGCACCTCGCACCCGCGGCGATCGACCGCGTCGTCGCCACCTGGCGCGAAACTGCAGCCGAGATCGTGGCGGCGAGCTACGGCGGCGACCGCGGCCACCCGGTCCTCCTCGCACGCGCAGCATGGAGCGCTGTGCCGGACGAGGGCGCCCGCGCGCTCGAGCCGCTGCTCGTCCCCTGCGACGACCTCGGGTCTCCAGGAGACATCGATTCGGCCGATGAATGGGAGGAGGAACCCCGCTAGCCGCCGAACGAGACACCCCCATGGAGCTCGCAACCGCACTCGACCACAAGCGCTCGCCGCTCGCGCAGGCTCGGCTCCAACGACAACTGCCCGTCCGCGAAGCCGCCGCCAAGGCCGGCCTGACGGAGGACGAGGTCTCGTGGCTCGAGGAGGGTCGCGCGTACCGCTTCCGGTCCCCCGACGACGCGCTGCTCGCGCTCTTGCTGTACGCGACGGCGCTCGAGATCGATCACCACGAGGCCCGCGAGATCGCCGGGCTCCGCGTCGGCCCGCGCCCCTTCAGCGCCAACCCTCGCACACGGCTCGCGGTGCTTGCGGCAGTGGCAGCAGCGGCAGTGGCGCTCACAGCAGCGTTCGTCCTCCCCGGGCGCGCCGAGGAGCGCGCGCGCGAAGCGCAGGCGTCCCGGCTCGCGTCCGAAGCGGCGCTGCCCAAGCCGTGGCAGATCGACGTCGACGTGCTGAACGGCAACGACGACATCGCCCACACGCGCCAGGTCGCGTCGCGCATCGGTGCGTTCGGCTACCACATCGCCCGCGTGCGCCGCGCGAACCGCTTCGACTATCCGCAGACGACCGTCTACTATGAACGCGGCGGCCACGACGTCGCCGAGCGGCTTGCGCGCCAGCTCGGCGTCGGGACCCGCCCGCTGCCGGGCGGCGACAACCGACGGCGGCTCGTCGTGATCGTCGGGCCACGCCGCGGCCCCGCGTAATTACAACAGTGGAGTGCGGAGCGCCGCGAGCTTGGCCTTCAGGCTCGGCGGCATCTCCTCGCTGCATGCAACGCGAACGTAACCGCGAAGCTCCTGCTCGAAGCGA
Organism: Actinomycetota bacterium; assembly: GCA_013812235.1. Lineage (GTDB taxonomy): Bacteria > Actinomycetota > Thermoleophilia > Gaiellales > Gaiellaceae > JACCTU01. Next base: position 3,875 of record JACCTU010000196.1, read on the forward strand.
AAGCGATTGGAGCACCAGGGGCAGGTCTCGAGGTGCGTCTCGACGGAGACCTGTTCCTCGAGTGACAGCGACCGGTCGAGGAACGGCTGCATGACCTCTTCGCAGTGATCGCAGGGATCCATCACGTGGCCTCGACGGCGCGGTCGGCGAGCTCGTGCTTCAGCACACGCCGTGCTCGATGCAAGCGAGACATCACTGTACCAATCGGGATGTCGAGAATCTGCGCCGCGTCCTGGTAGGAGAAATCGCCGATGTCGACGAGCACCAGAACGTCGCGGAAGTCGTGCGGTACGGCAGAGAGGGCTCCGACCACGTCATCTTGGGATAAACGCTCGACCACCCGTTCTTCTTCCAGGGGCCTCCCGGCCGACTCCTCGAGCTTGTTGTAGAGGAAGTAGTCGCCCTCCTCCATCGGCTGGGTCTCGGGCCGGCGCTTGACCCGCCGGGCCCGGTCGATGTTCAGGTTCGTGAGGATCCGGAGGAGCCAGGCCCGGAGGTTCGTCCCCGGCGTGAACGAGCGCCAGCTTCGGAAGGCCCGCTCGTAGGTCTGCTGCACGAGATCCTCTGCCTCCTCGCGGGAGTTGACGAGACCGCGCGCGACCCGGAAGACCTGGTCGGAGAGACCGAGCGCCTCCTCCTCGAAGCGCACGCGGTCGCGCGCCTCGTTGGCGATGCGCCGCCCCTCGGTGTCGGTCTCGGACACTAGTGCCCCTTCAGGGAATGCTGCCCCGCTTTTGGGTCGCGAGCACCAAGCCAGAGGCCGCACTCGTCCGCCGCCAAGGCTGGTAAGGGCGAGGGTGGACTCTGGCGCCGCGTGATCGCGGGCCAGAAGCCGGCGTGTATTGCCTGGAGGGGCACTAGGCCTCGCGCGGAGCGAACCCAGCCCCACTCAGGAGGGTGACGAGGTCGTCGCGCGAAGTCCGCGACTCGTCCCAGGTGAGCGTCACCTCGCCCATCAAATTCGCGTTGGCCGCCTCGAGGCCGTCGTGTCCCTGAAGCGCCTCGCCGAGACGCATCACGCAGCGCTCGCAGCGAACGCCTGCGACCTGGATCGTCTCGGTTGTCACCCGGGCGATGCTAGCGAGCGCTCGACCGCGTCGGCGCAGGCCGCGCGGGGATCGCCGGCTGCAAGCTGGAGATCGGCCTCGCAGGAAGTTCCGCCAAGCGGCTCCAGGAGCTCGAAGTCGGCGTGGGGCGCCACGAGCTCGCGGAGCTCGGCGAAGAGCTCGGCTGCCGACACGAGCCGGTCCTCGTTCGGGTGGATGAGCTGTGCCCGAGGGCCGAAGCGTGACGCGAAGAAGCGGTTGGTGTGGCCGTCCGCCCGCGATGCGGGCCGGCCGTCGCCGTTCGCGGCCCACACCCCGAGCGCGTGCAGGAGCGCGACGAACGCGCCCGCCAGCCGCGGATCGGTGGGCTGGTCGGGCGCGCGCAGCTCGAGCGTTCCGAGCGCGGGATGCATCCGCACGTCCCACCAGGTCTGCGTCGGCTTCCTCAGGACACCGGCGCGTTGCCAGCGCTCCATCGTCTGAACCCAGCCGGCCCATGACCCGAACGCGGGCGGCACGCCGGACCGCGGCAGCGTTGCGAGCACCTCGGCGCGGGTGGAGAGCAGCCCGGTCGCCTGGCCGCGGAACCACGGTGAGTTCGCGGAGACGGCGAGCACGACCGGCAGCCACGGAAGCACCGCTTCGTGCGCGCGCAGGCACGTCTCCGGGTCGGGCATCCCGACGTGCACATGGAGGCCGCACACGCCCTGGCGGCGCGCGACCGGCCCCGCCGCCGCTGCGAACTCGAGGTAGTCCGGGTTCTCGACGACCGGGGTGTCCTCCGGCGTCGCGAACGGGTGCGACCCGATCGCGAGCGCCCGCAGGCTCTCGGCCTCGCAGGCGTCGAAAACGCGACGCCGGAGTGCCCAGACCTGCTCGGCAGCCTCGCGCGGCGACTCGCAGACGTCGGTCGCCGTCTCGACGAACGACGCGAGCAGCTCGTGCTTGACCCCCTTGCCCGCCCGCTCGAGGACGCGCGCCGACGCGGCGACGGGCAGCAGCGTCCGCTCGTCAACGAGCAGCAACTCCTCCTCGACGCCCACGGAGAAGGGCGCGCTCTGGCCGAACGAATGCTCGATGCCGGAAGGCTAGTGCGTCTCTACTCGGCGGCGGGTGCGCGGCCGAGCTTGACGGTCACAGTGAGGCGGCGGTCGGCGCGATAGACCTCGATCTCGATCACGTCCCCGGGGCGCTTTCGCGCGAGGATCGAGCGCAGCCGCTCGGGCGTCGTCACGGGAGCTCCTTCGACGGCGACGATGATGTCGCCCCCCAGCCGCCAGCTCTCGCCGCCGACGATCACAGTGCGAACGCCGGCGCGAAGGCCCGCCTTGTCTGCGGCGCTGTCCGGCACGACAGAGTCGATCACGAGCCCCCGCCGGGCCTGCCTCGGGAGCCGGAACAGGCGCGCGATGTCGTCGGTCAGAGGCGTCGCCTCGATGCCGAAGAACGCATGCTCTACCTTGCCGACGCGGATGATCTGCGCGGTCACGCTGCGAACCGTGTCGACGGGGATCGCGAAGCCGACGCCGACGCTGCCGTCCGACGCACCACCGGCCGTGATCTGCGTGTTCACGCCGATCACCTGGCCGCGTGCGTTCAGGAGCGGGCCGCCCGAGTTGCCCGGGTTGATCGGCGCGTCCGTCTGGATCGCGTTGTCGATCGCGAGCTCGTTCGGAGCTTCGAGCACGCGGCCGATCGCGCTGACGATCCCGGCGGTCATCGAGCGCTCGTAGCCGAAGGGGTTGCCGATCGCGACCACCTCGTCGCCGACCCTGACCGAGCTCGACCTGCCGAGCCGAAGCGGCGTGAGTCCGCGCGGCGGCGTGTTCACCTTGAGCACGGCGAGGTCGGTCGTGGGGTCGATGCCGACGACCTTGGCTCGCACGGCCTCGTCGTTCGAGAAGCTGACCGTGACGATTTCGGCGCCTTTCACGACGTGGTAGTTGGTCACGATGTGGCCCGACTTCTCGATCACGAAGCCGGAGCCGAGCGAGCGGGCCCTACGCGGGAAAGGATCGAACGGGTCGGACGCGAGCGGTCCCGTCGACTCGACCTGGACAACGCCGCTCGCGTACGCCGCGTAGATGTCGCCGTAGGTGAGGCCGGCGTCCCGCGGGAACAGCACCGGTGTGCGGTCCGCCTGCTCCGGCGTGACCTCGCGGATCGTCGTCGTGCCGCCGAGCACGTCGAACGCCGTCGCCGCCGCGAGCGAGGCGAGACCGCCGACGACGCCCGCGGCGAGCAGCGCGCCGGCACGGAGCAGGAAGCGCCTGTCCCCCACGATCCGGTTATACCGCCGAGACCGGCGCGTGGCATTGCGGCTCCGTTAACTTCGGTTGATCGCCACGACCCTGATCGTCGACGGTCGCAACGTCCAGCGCTCGCTCTGGCCGAACATCCGCTCCGAGCGGCTCGTGGGCCTCGTCCGCGACTGGGCGACGCGAAACGACGTGCGGCCGCTCATCGTCTTCGACGGGCGCGCCCCGGTCGAGGCCGACGAC
>JACCTU010000205.1 GCA_013812235.1 Actinomycetota bacterium
CGAGCGCGTAGACGCCCGCAGCCGCCACGATCCCGGCCTGCCGCATGGCGCCTCCGAACAGGTGCTTCGCGCGCCGCGCTTTCACCATCAGTTCCTCCGAGCCGGCGACGATCGCTCCGAGCGGGCAGCCGAGGCCCTTCGAGAGGCAGAGCGTCACGGTGTCGAAGCTGGCGCCGATCTCGGCCGCCGGGACACCGAGGGCCACGGCCGCGTTCAGCACGCGCGCGCCGTCGAGGTGCACGCGCAGCCCGAGCTCGCGCGAGGTCTCGACCATCGCCTCGAGCTCGTCGAGGGGCCAGACCCGGCCGCCGGACGAGTTGTGCGTGTTCTCGACAGAGACGAGCTTCGTCACCGGCTCGTGCCCCGAGCGCGGGTCGGTCATCGCCGCGCGGATCTGCTCCGGCGCGAGCCGCCCCGCGTAACCGGGCAGCGGCCGCGTGAACAGCCCCGAGTGCGCCGCCGGCCCGCCCTGCTCGGAGATGAAAAGGTGCGAGTGCTCCTCGGCGATCACGACGTCGCCGGGCTCGGTGAGGATCCGAATCGCGATCTGGTTGGCCATCGTCGCCGTCGGCAGATAGACGGACGCCTCCTGGCCGAGCAGCTCGGCGGCGCGCGACTCGAGCTCGAGCACGGTCGGGTCCTCGCGCTTCTGCTCGTCCCCGACGACCGCGCTTGCGATCGCCTGGCGCATCCCGGGCGTCGGCTGGGTGAGCGTGTCGGACCGGAGCTCGATCACGGCGTCACGCCAGCCGGTACGCGGGCTCGAGCCCCGGAAACATGGGGAAGTGTCGCACGTTGGTCGTCATCAGGGTCGCGTCGAGCTCGAGCGCCGTCGCGGCGATCAGGTAGTCCACGTCCTCGATCCCGCCGTGCGAGCCGCGATAACGCCTCGCGAGCGAGGCCGCCTGCCGTGCGATCGGCTCCGTGACGGGCACCCAGCCGAGCTCGGACGAGAACTGCTCCGTTTCTTTTTCCTCGCCCGGACGGAGGCCCGCGAGCAGCTCGAAGCGGGTGATCTCGCTCGCACCGATCCACTCGCGCGCTGAAGCCGCGCTCCTCACGATCTCGACCGCCTCGTCCCGACTTCGGAGGAAGTCGATCAGGACGTACGTGTCGAGGAGCTTCACTCGACGCCGAGGCGCCGGAGGTTCGCGTTCATGTCACCGCTCCGGATGGCGCGGACGTACTCCTCACCCGTGAAGTTTCGATCCTTCCAGATGCCGGCCGCGGCCATCAGGTTCGCCAGACGCTCGTCGGGCGGCCGCTCCTCCGGTGGGCCGTACTTCTCGCGAATCGCACGGCGGATGAGCTCGGAGTGCGTCGCGCCGGAAGCGCGAGCCGCCCGATCGAGCAGGACGACGTCGGACTCGTCGAGGTGAATCTGCTTCCGCACCATCACTGAAGTATACACCGTTAGACGCCTCTATACACCGTGGCGCACTCTGCACGAGCGTGCAGGACCTTGGCTACGGAAGGAGGACGACCCCCTCCCACGGCCTAATCCGCAGAGAACCGGAGACCGACTCGCCGCGACGCACACCTCGCGTGTCGAGGCCAATGCGCCCGGCGACGCCGCGCACTTCCGCGTCCCGCTCGCCGAGGTTGACCGCGACCACGGCCGACTCTCCGCGCCGCCAGGCCCAGACTCCGTCCGGCGTGTCGAGCGTCGTCATCGACGGCGCGAACGCACGCCGCGTCTCCAGCAGCTCGCGCGTGAACCACAGCGTCGACGTCTCGTCCGCGCGCATGTCCTCGACGTTGCGGGTCAGGTCGCCGTGGCGGATCCACCACTCGCGGTCGGCCGTCGGCGCCCACGGCATCGGCGTGCGTGCGCCGTCGCGGCTATGCGCCGTGTCGAGCTGCTCGCTCGCCGGGATCTCGACCTGCTCCATACCGAGCTCGTCGCCGTAGTAGAGGATCGGCGTGCCGCGCAGGCCGAGCAGCAGCATCAGCGCACAGCGGATCTTCGCCTCGTCGCCCGAGCACCAGCGCGTCGGGAAGCGGACGATGTCGTGGTTCGAGCCACACCAGACGGGCCACGCTTCCGCCGGGAACGACTGCTCGGTCCTCTCCACGATCTCGCGTAGCTCGCCGGCATGGAGGTCGGCGAGCGTGAACGGAAAGATCATCGGCAGCTGGAGCTCGTCGTCGTCGCCGTAGTACTTCGCGAGCTCCGCGAGGTTCGGAACCCACGTCTCGCCGAGGAGCACGCGTTCGGGGTCGTACTCGCGCGCGATCGCGCGCCAGCGGCGGTAGATCTCGTGCACTTCGGGCCGGTTCATGTTGTAGACGCGCTCCTCCCTCGGGTCGTGCGCCTTCCCCACGATCGGGTTGTCGCGCAGCTGCTCGTCCTTGACCAGCGCGTGC
>JACCTU010000018.1 GCA_013812235.1 Actinomycetota bacterium
CGGTTGCCGCGGCGACCCAGGTGGGCACCCGGCCGATCAGCGGTGCGAGCAAAAGCCCGAGAATCGCAATCGGCTTCATCGTCGCGAGGAGGAGGACACCAACGCACCCGAGCCGTGCCACGGCCACGCCCGCGAGCGCTTTGCCCGCGGTCAGGACCCGGTGGTCGCCGGGCGAGGCCTTCGCGAAGAGCGCGAGGCGCACCGCGTCACCGGCATGCGCGGGCGCAAACGAGTTGACGAGCGAGCCGACTCCGTAGCGCGCGTAGGCGTCGAGCCGGTCGGGCAGTTTCGTCGCGGCGCGCCACGCCGACGCGGAGCAGAACAGCGCGGTGATGAATGCGATCGCCGCGACCCAGAGCCAGCCGGTGCTCGCGTCCTCGAGGGCGGCGAACGCCTCTCCGAGCTGATCGCGAAAGAGCTGCGGCATGAGCGCGAACACGGCAAGCCCAGCCATCCCCGCTGCTGAGAGCAAGATCGTTCGCTTGTCGAGGGCTTCGCGAAACATCGGTGAGTGAAACGGCTGAGCGTCCCGGCCGAGCTACGGGAGCGCTACCGGCAGCAGCGCGGGCAGAGCCGGAAGTGAGGTTGAGGAGGGAACTGGAGGTGCGGCGAGCAACGGGGGCGCGGGTGGCGCCCAGGCTGCCGCGGCGACTTCTGAAGTCGTCATGCCCGCTGAGTTCGACTCTGAACCCAGGGAGGGCGTCTGGGTCGGCAGATCGAAGTTCATCCCGACAGCGCGCATCAGCAGAAACGACGCTGCGAACAGCACCGCACCCGCGACGGCGAGCCGAGCATCGTCGCGATGCTGACCAAGGAGACCTGCCACCTCTCTCCTATCGGCGCGTAGGCTCAATCCATGAAGGGCGCAGTCGCCGCCGGGCACCCCCTCACGGCCGAGGTGGGCGCTCGAACCCTGGAGCGAGGCGGCAACGCGGTCGATGCCTGCGTGGCCGCCGGTTTCGCCTCCTGGGTGACCGAGAGCCCGTTGACCGGTCCGGGCGGCGGCGGGTTCATGCTCGTCCACACCGCGCGCGACCGCCGAACACGCGTCTTCGACTTCTTCGTCGCCGTCCCGAGCGGCCCACTGTCGGAGCCCGAGGCGGTCACGGTCATCTTCGAGGGCTCGCAGACCCAGCTCTTCCGGATCGGGCCCGAGACCTGCGCGATCCCCGGCACCACCGCAGGCCTGGAGGCCGCGCACCGCGCCCACGGCTCGCTGCCGTGGCAGAACCTGGTGCGGCCCGCGGTCGAGCTCGCCGATGGGGGGTTCGAGGTCACGGAGCGCCAGGCGTTCCTCCACCGGATCCTCGCCCCGATGCTCGCGACGACGCCGTGCAGCGGACTGGAGACCGGCGATCGCCTCGTCTGGCCCGACCTCGCCCGGACACTCGAGCGGATCGCCCGAAGCGGCGCGGCGGCGATCTACACCGGCGACGTCGCGCGAGCGATGGTGCGCGCCGTTCCCGCGATCACCGCCGCGGACCTCGCGAGCTACCGCGTGATCCGGCGCCGGCCGCTCCGCTCGCCGTACCGCGGCGCGGAGTTCGTCTCGAACCCGCCGCCGTCCTCGGGGGGCGTTCTGATCGCCTATGGGCTCCGACGGCTCGAAAAGCCGGGACGCTCCGGCTCGCCCGCCGCGGTCGCGCTCCTTGCCCGCGTCATGGAGGAGCAGACGCGCGCCCGCGCACGCAGGCTGACCCGCGCGCTCGGCGAGGTGGGCGGGACGACGCATATCAGCGTGCTCGACGCCGCGGGCAATGCCGCCGCCCTATCGGTCTCCACGGGAAGCGGGTCGAACGTCGTCCTCCCCGGCACCGGTGTCCACATGAACAACATGCTCGGCGAGTTCGACCTCGCCGGGACGCTGCCGAAGCCGGGCGAGCGGATGATGAGCATGATGTCCCCGTCGCTCGTGCTCGTCGACGGCCGCCCGCGCCTGGTCGTCGGCAGCGCAGGCTCGAGCCGGCTCCGCGGCGCTGTTCTGCAGATCGTCGTCAACGTGCTCGGCCACGACCTCGACGTCGCGAACGCGATCTCCGCGGCGCGGGTCCACCTCGAGGGCAATGTGCTCCACCTCGAGCCGCCGCTCGAGCCCGGCGAGGTTCCCTACGAGGTCGCGCGCTGGAACGAGCGCAACCTCTTCTTCGGCGGCGTCTCCGCGGTCGAACAGCTGCCGGATGGAACCCTGGGCGCCGCCGGCGACCCTCGCCGCGGCGGCGCGGGTCTCGTGGTCGTGTAGGAGGAGATCCCCCAAACCGGGACTGCGCGACGCCCGCGGCAGCGCCGATCTCAGAAGCGTGTCGCACCACGTCGACTCCACGCCGGGTACGTATTCAGCTCCCCAGAAACATGCCGTCAGCGTTCGCTCGGTGCTCCTCGTCGCCGCGTTCGCGGGGGTCGGAGTTCTCCCGCTCGTTCTCGCTCGAGCGTTCGGCGTGTCGTTCGCGGTGTCCGCGCCGATCGTCGTCCTGCTCGCGGTCATCTACTGGGCCGCGGCGTCGGACAGCGTCCTGATGGAGCGCGGGCTCAAGGGCCGAAATGGCGAGGCTGTCGTCGGCGAGGCCCTCGAGGACCTTCGCTGGGAACGGTACATCGTGCTCCACGACGTCCCGTTCGCCGGGAAGGGCAACATCGACCACCTCGTCTCCGGGCCGAACGGCGTCTATCTCGTCGAGACGAACTTCGGCAGCTACCTCCCGGTTCACCTCAAGAAGGCGAAGCGGCAGGCTGCAAAGCTGAGCGGCGACCTCGGGGTGCCGGTCACACCGGTGCTCTGTGTCGGTGCGAGCGACGGTGACCCGTACCGCCACGGCGGCGTGCAGGTGGTCGGATTCGACGCGCCCCTCCCGTGGATTCGCGGGCAGAGCAACCCGCCCGTCGAGTTCCAGCGCCTCGCCCACTTCTCGGCGGGGCTCTGACGGCCATGCGGCTGCGACGCGGCCTGATCCTCTTCGTCCTCGCGGGCCTGCTGATCCTGCCGCTCGTTCGCACGGGAGAGGTGCAGCTCGTGGGCATCGCGCTGATCGTCGCGCTCGCCACCGCGCTGCACCGCGCGGGCCCGCAGCGGGTCTAGCGTCCCCGGAGGGGCACTAGCCTTCGCGGCGTGAGCCGCGACTTCTCGATCCGCCCCGCCGACCCCGGAGACGCCGCCGCGCTCGTCGCGCTCGCGAACGAGGTCGGCGCCGAGCCCGGCGGGTGGCTGATCACGACCTCGAATTGGCGGACCGTGAACGACGAGCGCCGCTACCTCCGCTCGCTCCGCCGCTACCCACACGCCGCCGTGTACGTCGCCGAAGCCGCCGAGGGCGTCGTGGGCCGGCTCTCGGTCGGCCGAGACCCGCACCCCGCCAGCCACCACGTCGCCGATCTGGGCCTGATGGTCGCGGAGAGCCACCGCCGCCTGGGCGTCGGCCAGGCGCTGCTCGAGGCCGCGGTCGTCTGGGCCCGCTCGCAAGGCGTGAGCAAGCTCGAGCTTCATGTCTTCCCGCACAACGAGGGTGCGATCGCGCTCTACGACCGGTTCGGCTTCGAGCGCGAGGGCTACCGCAAGCGCCACTACCGTCGCCCCGACGGGTACGTCGACGCGATCCTGATGGCCTACGAGGTCACGTAGGCCGCGAACGCCGCCATGAAGCGGATCCAGGCGCGCTCTTCCCACAGCGCGAACTCCTCGGCCGGCAGTCGCTCCAGGCCCCGGTGCTCGAGCGTGATGCGCGTGCCGCCTGCGACCGCTTCGAAGCGCACTTCGACCTCTGTCCCCTCGAGCGGCAGGTGGACGTTTTGGTAGACGAACGCGAGCCGCCGCCCAGGCTCCCAGGCGACGACGCGCCCCATCTCGTACGCGCCGTCCTCATAGACCTCGAGCAAGCGCCCGCCCTCGAACCGGATCGCGACCGCGCGGTCCGGATCGTTCCAGCTGTGCGGCCCCCGCTCGTACCACGCGTCGATCTCGTCGGTGAACACCGCGAACGCCGTCGCGGGGTCGACCGCGACCTCAACCGTGCGGACGATTCTCGGCATGCGCCTTGAACGACTCGAGCTGCCCGCCCCAGAAGCCGTCGAGCCAGGCCTGCAGCGCGCGCAGGCGCTCGGGGCGGAGGCGGTAGACCCGCGCGCGCGCGTCCTCGTCCGAGAGCCCTGCCTCGACGAGCCCGCTGGCCCTGAGGACGCGCAGGTGGCGGCTCATCGCCGGCCCGCTCGTGTGCGCACGCGAGGCGAGTTCGCCGGCGCGCCGAGGCCGCTCGCGCAGGAGGTCGACGACCTGCCGCCTGGTGGGATCAGCGAGCGCGGAGAGGGTTGTGTCGAGGTTCTTCATCGTCTTGGCAATGATTAACCTATCTGTTAAGGTTACCCCATGCAGACGACGGTGCCCATGCTCACCTACGAAGACGTCGGCGCCGCCGCCGAGTGGCTCTGCCGGGTCTTCGGCTTTCGGGAGACCGGCGAGCGGTACTCGGATGACGAGGGCCGGGTGACCCACGCCGAGGTTTCGTTCGGGGAGGACGGGCTCGTGATGCTCGGCTTCGCCGGCCCGGACTACCGCGGCCCGAAGCGCCACGCCGAGGAGTGCGAGCAGGCACGCCGCTGGCTCGACAACCCGTACGCCGTCGACGGCGTCCTCGTCCATGTCGAAGGGCTCGACGAGCACCACGCCCGCGTCACCGAGGGGGGCGGAGAGATCCTGCGCGGCATCGACGACGAGCCGTTCGGCCGCCTCTACACCGCGGCCGACCCTGAAGGCCACCGCTGGATGTTCTTCGAAGCCAAGAGCTGATTTCCGCAAAGAGCGCGACATTTCGTCCGCGTGCCTCTTGAACGGTCCCTTGCGCTCGGCTACTTTCCCCGATGCGCCGAGCACGGCACGCGACTAGGACGAAACTGATCCGGTCGGCTGTACCCGCAAGGGGAACGTCAGCCGGATCAGTGGACGAAAGCGTGACCGGCTCGGCGAATTTTTTTGGTCCCGTTCGGTCAGGACGGACATGCGCGAGCCCGCATGACTGGTTCCCACCCACGCAAATTGCGACAAGTTCTCTTCGCGATGCTCTTGTCGGACCCGTCGAGACCGGATACGTTGGTCAAGCGCCAAGCACGGAGCGTGACTAGGTCGAAGTTGATCCGGGTGGCTGTACCTGCAAAGGGAAAGTCAGCCGGATGAACGGACGAAAACGCAACCGGCTTGGCGAATTTTTTTGGTCCAATACGGTTCCTGGAGGTCGATGGGCGTCGTCGATCCGCTCGAGCTCCAGCCGCTGGCCGACCCTCTTGACCCCGACGACTGGCGCCCGAGCTCCCGCTGGGCTCTCGCATCCGATCCACGCGCCTCACTCGCCGTGATCGTCGAGGAGATCGCGCCGGGCGACCGCATCCCGCTCCATCGCCACCGGATCGACGAGGTGCTGCTGTACCACTCGGGCACGGCGGAAGTACGGATCGGCGAGGAGACCTTCAAGGTCGCCGCCGGCTCGATCGCGTTCATCCCCGCCGGCGAGCCGCACGGGACGACCAACACCGGCGACGAGCCGGTCCACATCCGCGCGGTCTTTCCGTCGCACCTGGTGGATATCGAGTACCTCGAGCGAAACCCCGCCCCGGGAACCGAGGGTGCCGCGCCTCAGCCGCCGGTCTCGTACGACACGAGGACCGGCGAGATCACGCCGCTGTAGCGTCGGGCGCCGGACGCGTGCGCCGCGCGCGCGGCCACCAGCTCAGGTCGCCGAACAGCGAGATGAGCGCAGGGATCAGCAGCGCACGGATCACGAACGCGTCGAGCAGACGCCGACCGACATCGCGAACGCGAACTCCCGGAACTGCCGCAGGTCGATCAGCGCGAGCGCGGCGAACGAGAAGGCGAGCGCCAGCCCGGCGACGCCGATCGCGCGCGAAGCCCGTGGGGCGCGAACGCCGCGGTGGCGACCCGGACCACGGTTGCAGGGTATGACCTCAACCGAGGGCGCGCAAGAGCCGCTCGACGCCGAGCTCGACGGCGTGGTCGGTGGCCGCGAGCGAGATCCGCGCCCAGCCCGCACCGGCCGGACCGAAGCCTTCGCCCGGCGCGAGTGCGAGGCGGTGCTCGGTGAGAAGCCGCTCGGCGGTCAGCCCTTCCGGCAGCTCGAGCCAGACGTAGAACGTCCCCTCGCTGACCGCGCGGAGCGGCAGCGCCTCGAGCACTCGGTCGCGGCGCGCTTCGTAGCGGGCACGGCGCTCGTCGACGGAGTCCTGCGGCCCGGTCAGCGCGGCGATCCCGGCCTCCTGCACGCCCCGGAAGATGCCGGCCCGGTTGTGATCCTGGAGCAGGTTGATCCGCTCGACGATCTCCGCGTTGCCGATGACGAACCCGAGGCGCCAGCCGGCCATTCCGTACGACTTCGACATCGAGAAGAGCTCGACGCCCACCTCCTTCGCGCCGGGTGTGGCGAGGAAGCTCTCCGGTGCGCGCCCGTCGAAGACGAGGTCGCCGTAGGCGAAGTCGTGAACGACGAACGCGCCGTGCTCGACTGCCGCGGCGAAGACGCCGTCGGGCGCCACGACCGCGCACGGGTTCGAGGGGTAGTTCAGGTAGATGACGTCCGCCGCGCCGAACGCGGGCTCGGTGGGCGAGAACGTCCCGAGCGTCGCGTCCGCGAGCGCGACCGCGGAGAAGTAGTCCGGGTAGCCCGGGTCGGGAAGGAGCACGGTGTCGCCGCGCTCAGCGAGCACGAGGCAGAGCTCGACGAGCGCAGTCTTCGTGCCGGGAACGACCGCGACCTCCCGCCCGGGGTCGAGCTCGACGCCGTAGACGTCGCGGTAGCGCGCGGCGATCGCTTCCTTCAGCTCCGGCATCCCGCTGAACTCGGGGTACCCGTGCGAGCGCTCGTCCGCGGCCGCCCGCTGCGCCGCCTCGATCACGTGCGCTGGTGGACCAATTTCGGGGTTCCCGCGGCCGAAGTTGACGAGCGGCTCGCCGTCCTTCGCTGCCTCCGCGGCGACGCGCGCGAGGAGCGCCGTGAAGTACTGCTGCGGCAGCCGCTCGAGCCGGTTCGGCCGTTCTGAGTTCGCCACGGGAGGTGTCATACTCGTGGAGCGCCGAGACCGGCGCGGCGACGAGCTTGGCCAGCAGGCGGAGTCCGCAAGGGCGACGTCAGCCGGCAGAGCACTCGCCGCGACGCCTCGGCGCTTTCCTGTCACAGACTTGGCACACGGCGTTCGTCCGCCGTCGGCTTCCATGGGCTGGTGGATGCTCCCGCCCGGCTCGGGGATCGGAGGCCGACCGTCCGCCAGGTCTACGCCCTGGCCGCGGCACTCTGCGAGCGACTGGGGGAGGAGTTCACCTCCTCGGGCGCGGCCGCGTCGGAGCTGATCGAGCGCCTCCGGCGCGAAAACGGCCACCCGGCGCCCGCGCTCGAGGACACGCCGCCCCGGCGGCGAGGATTCTCACGCCGCTGAGGGGGTGACACCTATACACATGCTAACGTATGTGCATGTACGATCGCCGCCTCCAAATTTTGCTTGACGAACAGCGGTATCGGCGCGTGGCGGCTCGGGCGCGCGAGCGCAAGACCTCAGTGGCAGCGGTCATCCGGGAGGCGATCGACGTCGCCCTTCCCGCTGACCTGGCGAAGAAGCGTGCCGCCGCGAAGCGGATCCTCACCGCCGAACCGACCGCGCTCCCCGACTGGGACGAGTTGAAGGCCGAGCTGGACGAGGCGCGCGCGGACGCCTGGTGATCGTCGTCGACACGCCCGTGCTCGTGTACGCCCTTGGTGGCGAGCACGCGCTGAGGGCACCGAGCGCCCGCCTCGTCGAAGCCGTGGCGGCGGGCAAGGCGGAGGCGACCACGACCGTCGAGGTCATCCAGGAGTTCACGCACATCCACGCGAGGCGCCGGGCGCGCGCCGACGTCGCGTCGCATGCGCGCGACTTCGCGGAGCTGTTCTCACCCTTGCTCCTGGTCGACCGCGACCAGCTCGAGCGAGGCCTGGCGCTGTTCGAGCGCCACCCTGAGCTCGGTGCATTCGACGCGGTTCTCGCTGCTGCCGCGCTTGCCGCGAACGCGCGGGCGTTCGTTAGTGCAGACAAGGATTTCGTCGTCGTGGCGCGGCTCCCCTTCGTCGAGCTCGGCTCGCCTGCGTTCGACGAGCTTCTCTCGGGGTAGGACCGCCGAGTGCTTGAACAGCGCGTCGCCCTCGTCACCGGCGCGAGCACCGGCATCGGCCGGGCGATCTCCGAGCGCCTCCTGCGCGAGGGCTACATGCTCGGCTTCGCGACGCACTCGGAGGACAAGAAGACCGCGGCCGAACTTGGCGGGCTTGGGAAGGTCCACGCGGTCTGGGGCGACCTCGCCGACCCCGAGGTCCCGGGGCGCCTCGTCCGCGAGGTCGCGGAGCACCTCGGTCGGCTCGACGTGCTCGTGAACAACGCCGGCCTCTCGACCGCGAAGCCCGCGCTCGAGTTGACGGTCGAGGACTTCGACAAGACGTTCGACGTGGACGTGCGCGCCGCGTTCCTCGCGTCGCAGGAAGCCGCGCGCAGGATGACCGACGGCGGGGTGATCGTGAACATCACGTCGGTCCACGAGCACGTCCCACGCCCGGGTTTCGCCATCTATGCACCCGCGAAGGCCGCGCTCGGGATGCTGACGCGCAGCCTCGCGCTCGAGCTCGCACCGAAGATCCGCGTCGTCGCGGTCGCTCCGGGCGCGATCGCGACGGAGCGAAACGAGGAAGCCGACGACCTCCGCCCGGAGATCCCGCTCGGCCGACCGGGAACGCCCGAGGAAGTCGCCGCTGCGGTCGCGTGGCTCGTCTCGAACGAGGCGAGCTACGTCACGGGCGCGAGCTTCCTGATCGACGGCGGCCTGGCCCAGCAGGTCGTCGAGCGACCTGCTGCGCCGTAGGAGAGGCGTTTAGGCCGTACGCTTCGCCGGTGGAAACGTGCCCCCGTTGCGGCGAGCAAGTTGCCCAGCTCGCGAAGTTCTGCCCCGAGTGCGGGACGCCGCTCGCAGCGCCTTCCCCCGCGCGGGAGGAGCGAAAGGTCGTGACGGTGGTCTTCTGCGACCTCGTCGGCTCGACAGCGCAGGCCGAGCGGCTCGACCCCGAGGACGTTCGCGCGATCCTCTCAACTACCACGAGCAGGTGCGCGCGGACATCGAGCGCTTCGGCGGGACGGTCGAGAAGTTCATCGGCGACGCGGTGATGGCGGTGTTCGGCGCTCCGGTCGCGCACGAGGACGACCCCGAGCGCGCGGTTCGCGCGGCGCTCGCAGTCCGGGAGACGGCGCTCGAGGACGGAGGCTTCCAGGTGAGGGTCGCGGTCAACACCGGGGAGGCGCTCGTCGCGCTCGGGGCGCACCCGGCGGAAGGCGAGGCGATGGTCGCGGGCGATGTGGTCAACACGGCCGCGCGGCTCCAGTCGGCCGCCCCGGCGAACGGGATCCTCGTCGGCGAGCAGACCTACCGCGCGACCGACCGCGCGATCGAGTACCGCGACCACCAATCAGTTCAGGCAAAAGGCAAGGCCGCGCCCGTCGTGGCGTGGGAGGCGGTTCAGGCACGCTCGCGCTTCGGCGTCGACGTCGCCCGCTCCTACAACACGCCGCTCGTCGGCCGCGAGCAGGAGCTCGAGCTGCTGGTCGCGGCGCTCGCCCGAAGCCAGGACGAGCGGGCGCCCCAGCTCGTGACGCTCGTCGGGGTGCCGGGCATCGGGAAGAGCCGGCTGCTCGCGGAGCTCCTCGGCGCGATCGACCGCGGCGACCAGCTCGTCACGTGGAGGCAAGGACGCTCACTGCCCTACGGCGAAGGGGTGAGCTACTGGGCGCTCGGCGAGATGGTGAAGGCACAGGCTGGGATTCTCGAGACCGACGCACCCGACGAGGCTGCCGCGAAGCTCGGGGACGCCGTCCGTCGCCTGCTTTCCGACTCGACCGAGTCGACCTGGATCGAATCGCACCTGAAGCCGCTGGCGGGGATCGGTGCGGACGAGACGACCGGCGACAGGCGCGGTGAGGCGTTCGCCGCGTGGCGCCGCTTCTTCGAGGCACTGGGCGAGCAGCGGCCGCTCGTGCTCGTGTTCGAGGACTTGCACTGGGCCGACGACGGCCTGCTCGACTTCGTCGACCATCTCGTCGATTGGCTGAGCGACGTGCCCGTGCTCGTCGTTGCGACTGCGAGGCCTGAGCTGCTCTCGCGCCGGCCGGCGTGGGGCGGTGGGAAGGCGAACGCCGCGATCGTCTCGCTCTCGCCGCTCTCGGACGACGAGACAGCGAGGCTCGTCCATGCGCTCCTCGAGCAGTCGGTTCTGCCGGCGGAGGTCCAGTCGGCGCTGCTCGAGCGGGCGGGCGGCAACCCGCTCTACGCCGAGGAGTTCGTGCGGATGTTCGGCGAGCGGGGGCGCACCGACGCCGACCTGCCGGAGTCGGTGCAGGGGATCATCGCGGCGCGACTGGACGGGCTACCGGGCGAGGACAAAGAGCTTCTTCAGGACGCGGCCGTGGTCGGCAAGGTTTTCTGGTCGGGCGCGCTCGCCGAGATCGGGCATCGGGAGCGCAGCGTCGTAGAGGATCGACTGCACGCACTCGAGCGGCGCGAGCTCGTCCGCCGCGAGCGACGAAGCTCGGTCGCGGGGGAGAGCGAGTACGCCTTCCGGCACCTCCTCGTCCGCGACGTCGCCTACGGCGCGATCCCACGGGCCACGCGGGCCGAGCGCCACCGGCGCGCCGCGGAGTGGATCGAGGCGCTCGGACGCCCCGAGGACCACGCGGACCTCCTCGCCCACCACTAC
>JACCTU010000236.1 GCA_013812235.1 Actinomycetota bacterium
CTGATCGTCGCCGCGACGCTGCTGCCCGGCTCCGAGCTCTACCTCCACGGCGTCGGGATCAACCCGACGCGCACAGGCCTGCTCGACGTGCTCGAGCGCATGCGCGCGCGCGTCACCCTCTTCAACAAGCGCAAGCTCGGCGCCGAGACGGTCGCGGACATCGAGGTGCGCTCCGCCTCGCTCGTCGCGACGCGCGTCGCTCCGGCCGAGGTGCCGCGCATGGTCGACGAGCTTCCGCTCGTCGCGCTCCTCGCGGGACTCGCGCGTGGCGAGACGGTGATCGGCGGAGTCCAGGAACTGCGCGTAAAGGAGACAGACCGTGTCGAGACCGTGAAAGATCTGCTGAAACCCCTTGGCATCCGTGTCTCCGCGGGCGAAGATGAGCTGAAGGTGGTGGGTGTCCCCACCCGCCCAAAGGGGGGTGGCAGCGCTGATTCCCACGGCGACCACCGGATCGCGATGCTCGGGGCGGTTGCCGGGCTCGTGTCGCGGGAGGGGCTGCGGCTCGAGGGGGCCGACGCGGCGGCGGTGAGCTTTCCCGGTTTCTTCGAGCTCCTGGAGAGCATCGCTCTTAGGTGAGCAAATGCTCTCTAATAGACGCACGATGAGCACGACCGGAGCCGAGAACACATGATCGTCGCGATCGACGGCCCCGCGGGGGCGGGCAAGAGCACCGTCGCGAAGCAGCTCGCCGCGCGGCTCGGCTTTCGCTACCTCGACACCGGCGCGATGTATCGCGCGCTGACCTGGCTCGCGCTCGAGCGCGCCGCGGACCTCGACGACGCGGAGGCGCTCGGTGCGCTCGCCCGCGAGCATCCGATCAGCTTCGAGGACGAGCAGCACATCCTGATCGACGGCTGTGACGTGTCGGCCGAGATCCGCGAGCCGCGGATCGACAAGGTGGTCTCGTCGGTCGCACGTCACCCGCAGGTGCGCGAGGTGATGCGCGAGCGGCAGCGCGAGCTGGGCGAGCACGGCAACGTCGTGATCGAGGGGCGGGACATCGGGACCGTCGTCGCGCCGCGCGCGGAGGTGAAGGTGTACTTGAACGCCAACGAGTCGGAGCGTGCCCGCCGGCGCATCGCGGAGCGACCGGGCCTCGCGGCAGACGCGCTCGCGACCGACCTGCGGCTGCGCGACGAGCGCGACTCGGCGCAGATGCGACCCGCGGCGGACGCCGAGCAGATCGACACGACCGCGCTGACGATCGACGACGTGGTCGCGCGGATCGAGGGGCTCGTGCGCTCGAGGCAGCCGGCATGAACCGCGTCGACGTCACGTGGAAGATCGGGCAGCTGACGATCGGTTCGCTCGTGCGTACGTTCGTGCCGCTCCGCGTCTACGGGAAGGAGCGCGTCCCGCTCGAGGGCGGGATCGTGATGGCGTTCAACCACTTCTCGTGGGTCGACCCGCCCGTGTTCGGGAACACCTCGCCGCGCACCATCTCCTTCCTCGCGAAGATCGAGGCGCACCGTATTCCCGGGCTCGGGCAGCTGATTCGCCTCTTCGGGACGATCTCCGTGCGGCGCGGCGAATCCGACCGCGAAGCGGTCCGCCTAATGCGCCAGGTCGTACGCGACGGGCACGCGCTCGGGCTCTTCGCCGAGGGCACGCGCCAGCTCGGCGGGGTGCCGGGCAAGGTTCAGCCCGGGGCGGCGATGGTCGCGCTGCAGGAGGACGTGCCCGTCGTCCCGGCCGCGATCCACGGGACGCACGAATGGCGGCCGGGTAACTGGAAGCCCGTCTCGGTCGTCTGGGGAGCACCGATGCGCTTCGAGGGGCTGGCGAAGAACGGCAAGGGTTACCGCGAAGCGTCCGCGGAGATCGAGCGCGAGATCCACCGGCTCTGGCGCTGGCTCGTCGAGGTCCACGAGGCCGGGCGCCCGGCGCAGGTCGAGCTGCCGTGAACGCGATCCCATACCTCCTCTACGAGGACGCTCCGACCGCGATCGAGTTCCTGACGCGCGCGTTCGGTTTCCGCGAGCTCGCGCGCACGAACGGAGGGGATGGGGTGATCCTGAACTGCGAGCTCGTCGGGCCTGCCGGAGGCGACGTCTGGCTCGGTCAGATGCAGCCGTCGGGCACGAGCGTCGTCTACCTCTACGTCGACGACGTCGACGCTCACCACGATCGGGCGAGGGCGGAAGGCGCCACGATCGTCGACGAGCCCGCCGACCAGCCCTATGGAGATCGCCGGTACGCCGCCAAGGACACGCAGGGCCACACCTGGTACTTCGCGCACCCGATCTCGAACGACTCACCGGCGAGGCGGGCGTGAGCTCGCGGGCCGACGAGCTGATCGGCACCGTTGCGATCGTCGGCTTCCCGAACGTCGGCAAGTCGACGCTCGTCAACCGTCTCACTTCGACGCGCGCGGCGGTCGTGCACGAGACGCCCGGCGTCACGCGCGACCGCAAGGAGCTCGAGGTCGAATGGAACGGCCGCCGCTTCCTCGTGATCGACACGGGTGGAATCGACATCGCCGACGAAGCCGCGATCACGCGCTCGATCGCCGACCAGGCGCGCGAGGCGGTCGAGGAGGCTGACCTCGTCCTTTTCGTCGTCGACGCGCGCATCGGCACCACGCCGGGCGACGAGGAAGTCGCGGAGATCCTCCGCCTCTCGCACAAGCCCGTCCTGATCCTGGCGAACAAGATCGACGACCCCGCGCAGGAGGCGAACGCGCTCGAGTTCCACCGGCTCGGCCTCGGCGATCCGATCCCGCTCTCCGCGATGCACGGCCACGGCACCGGCGACCTGCTCGACGACGTTGTCAACCGGCTCGAGGAGCTCGGCGGCACGCGGCCCGAGCTGCCCGAGGACGCGATCCGCGTCGCGATCCTCGGCCGTCCCAACGTCGGCAAGTCGTCACTCCTGAACGCGCTGCTGGGACGCGAGCGGGTGATCGTCTCCGAGGTCCCCGGCACGACGCGCGACTCGATCGACACCGTGCTCGAGCGCGACGGACGCAAGTTCGTACTCGTGGACACCGCAGGCCTCAGGCGCAAGCGCCGCCACCGGCAAGGAATCGAGTACTACTCGGAGCTTCGCGCGATCGAGGCTGCCGAGCGGGCGGATGTCGCACTCGTCTTGATCGATTCGAGCGAGGGGATCGTCGAGCAGGACGTCTCGGTGGCCGACGTCGCGCGACGTGCGAACAACTCGACCCTCGTCGTGCTCTCGAAGTGGGACGAGTCGACGATCGACGTCGAGGACACGCGAAAGCAGCTGATCCGCCGCCTGCGCCAGCGCCCGCCGATCATCGCGGTCTCAGCGAAGACCGGCCGCGGCGTCAACCGCCTGCTCGACGAAGTCGAGAAGCTCTACGAGAAGCACACCTCGCGCGTCCCGACCCCGGAGCTCAACCGGTTCCTCGGCGAGCTGCGCGAGGCGCGTCAACCGCCGTCGCGGAACGGCCGGAGCCTCAACCTCCTCTACGGTACGCAGGTCGAGACGCGCCCGCCCCGGTTCAAGCTGTTCGTCAACGACCCCGCGCTCGTCACGCGCGACTACGGCTACTGGGTCGAGAACAACCTTCGCGAGCGGTTCAACCTCACGGGCGTCCCGGTCGTGATCGACTTCGCTCCTAAGTGAACACCGTCGTCGTCGGAGCGGGCTCGTGGGGAACGGCGTTCGCGCGCCTGTTGGCGGATCGCGGGCACGACGTGACGCTCGCCGCGCGCGATTCCGAGCAGGTCAGCGCGATCGGGGAGACCGGGCGGAACCCGCGCTACCTGACGAACGTCGACCTGAAGGGGATCCGTCCGGCGACGATCGCCGACGCGCCGTTCGGCAACGCGGAGCTCGTCGTCGCGGCGGTTCCGAGCCGCGTGTTCGGGTCGGTCGTGCCGAACCTCCCGGGGGACGCGCCGATCCTGAGTCTCACGAAGGGCCTCGACCCGGAGACCGGTGAACGGCTGTCGACGCTCGTCCGCGACCGACCGGTCGCCGTGCTCTCAGGGCCGAACATGGCGGAGGAGATCGCGGCAGGCCTGCCGACCGCCGCGGTGATCGCGTCGGAAAACGTTCCGCTCGCCGAGCGGCTACAGGCGGAGATCAACTCGCTCGCGTTCCGCGTGTACGTGAACACCGACCTCGTCGGGGTCGAGCTCTGCGCCGCGGCGAAGAACGTGATCGGCCTCTCGGCGGGCGGTGTGGACGGGCTCGGCCTCGGAGACAACGCCAAGGCGGCGCTGATCACGCGCGGCCTCGCCGAGATGGCGCGGCTCGGGGAGGCGGCCGGCGGCGATCAGGACACGTTCGCGGGCCTCGCCGGCATGGGCGACCTGATCGTGACGTGCTGGCATCCCAGCGGCCGCAACCGCAGGGCCGGCGAGTTGATCGCCCGCGGAATGTCGCCCGACGAGGCGGCGGCGGAGATCGGCCAAACGGTCGAGGGGCTCACGACCGCCCCCGTTCTGAGGGATCTTTCTCACCGCCTGGGCGTGGAGCTGCCGATCACCGAAGGCGTGTGTACGGTTCTCAGCGGTATGCCTCTTTCCGATCTGCTCGCAAGTCTCATGGGTCGGCGGCCCACCGAGGAGTGAAGGTCTGGAGCGCAGCGGCGCTCGGAGCGATCGCGCTCGCGGGCTGCGGTGGGAACGACACGGCGGGCGCGTCGGCGATCGGGCTCGCGCCCGCGGACGCGTTCGGCTACGTGGAGCTCGACACGAGCCTCGACTCCGATCAGTGGCGCAAGGTGCAGGCGCTGCTCGACCGCTTCCCGAGTCGGCCGCAGCTCGTCGTCGAGCTCGACAAGCAGCTCTCCGAGGAACAGCTCCAGTGGGAGCGGGACGTCGACCCCGCGCTCGGCGAAACGGTCTCCGCGATCTGGGTTGGCAACGCGGCTGACGACGTCGTCGTCGCGACGCAGCCGGACGACGAGGCAAAGCTCCGCACGCTCGTCGACAAGCTCGCCGATCAGGCCGACACCGAGTATGTGATCGGCGAGGTCGACGGCTGGACGGCCGTCGCGGAGCAGCAGTCGTCGATCGATGCGCTGAAGTCGGGCGACGGCGAGCTCGCGGACAACGACGGCTACCAGGCCGCGCTCGGCGAGCTCCCGGACGAGCGGCTCGCCTTCGGGTGGGTGAGCGAGCGGGCGCTGCCCGCCAACTTCCCGAAGCTCGAGTTCGAATGGATCGCCGGTGCGATCGAGGCGCGCGACGACGGGGCCGCCGCGACGTTCGTCGAGCGACTGACCGGCGAAGCCGGCGCGAGCTACACGTCGCGTCGCATCGACGAGGCACCCGCGGACTCGCTCGCGTTCCTCTCGTTCGACACGAAGAGCCTCCGAGGACAGACCTCGTCGCTCGCGCCGCTGGCGAACCTGCTCGGCGTCCGCGTCGACCAGCTCATCGCGGACATCGAGGGTGAGGGCGCGTTTTGGGTTTTGCCGGCCGCCGGCTTCCCCGAATTGACCCTCGTGCTCACCACGTCCTCGCCCGAGCGGACGCAGCAGCAGCTGCGGCAGCTGTTCGAGGGCGCGCCGCTCCCGATCCGCATCGGCGTCGTCGACAGCCAGGTCGTCGCGACGACCGCGTCGAGTCCCGCCCAGGCGCTCGAGCGGGCGCGGGTGGGCGGGTCGCTCGGCGACGACGAGGACTTTCGCGAGGCGAAAGCCACCGCGGGCATGCCTGACGAGACTGGCGGCTTCCTCTACCTCGACGTCGCCGACGCGCTGCCGCTGCTCTCGCTAGCCGGCTTCGCGGGCGTCGACGTGCCCAAGGAGCTTCTGGAGAACCTGCGCCCGATCCGCTCTGTGGTGGCTTGGAGCCAGACGGACGGGACCGCCTCGGCTCAGACGGTTTTCGTCCACATCCAGTAGGTAGTCTGCCGCCGATGGCAGGCCGCGACTTCCTCTTCACGTCCGAGTCGGTCACCGAAGGGCATCCGGACAAGATCGCCGATCAGGTCTCGGACAGCGTCCTCGACGCCGTCCTCCGCGACGATCCGGACGGGCGCGTCGCCTGCGAGACGCTGATCACCACCGGCCTCGTCGTCGTGGCGGGCGAGATCACCACCGACATCTACGTCGACATCCCCAAGCTCGTGCGCGAGCGGATCGCGCACATCGGCTACACGCACTCGGAGTGGGGATTCGACGCGCACACGTGCGGGGTCGTCGTGGCGATCGACGAGCAGTCGCCCGACATCGCGCAGGGCGTCGACACCGCCTACGAGATCCAGCACGATCCGGGCGACGACGACCCGCTCGACAAGGTCGGCGCCGGCGACCAGGGGATGATGTTCGGCTACGCGTCCAGCGAGACACCCGAGCTGATGCCGCTCCCGATCATGCTCGCGCACAAGATCTGCAAGCGGCTTGCCGAGGTACGCAAGGCGGGGATCCTCCCGTACCTGCGGCCCGACGGGAAGGCGCAGGTGACCGTGCGCTACGAGACCGACGCGCATGATGTGCAACGGCCGGTCGCGATCGGGCGCCTGCTCGTCTCGACGCAGCACGCCGAAGGGCTCGACGCAGACGCGATGATCAAGCCCGACATCATCGAGTACGTGCTGCGGCCGATCCTCCCGCGCGACCTGTTCGACGAGAAGCGCTTTCAGGAGCGCGACTTCGTCTACGTCAACCCGACGGGCAAGTTCGTGATCGGCGGCCCGATGGGCGACACGGGCCTCACCGGCCGGAAGATCATCGTCGACACCTACGGTGGCGCCGCGCGGCACGGCGGCGGTGCGTTCTCAGGCAAGGACCCGACGAAGGTCGACCGCTCGGCGGCTTACGCAGCGCGGTACGTCGCGAAGAACGTCGTCGCGGCCGGGCTCGCAGAGCGCTGCGAGATCAACGTCGCGTACGCAATCGGCGTGGCGCACCCCGTCTCGGTGACGGTGCGCACGTTCGGCACCGAGCACATCCCGGTCTTGAAGATCGAGGAGCTCGTCGACGAGTACTTCGACCTGCGGCCGGCCGCGATTCTTCGCGACCTCGACCTGCGGCGGCCGATCTACACCAAGACCGCGGCCTACGGGCACTTCGGGCGCGACGACCACGACTTCTCGTGGGAGCGCGTCGACAAGGCCGCCGAGCTCCGCGAGGCCGCCGGCCTCAACGG
>JACCTU010000239.1 GCA_013812235.1 Actinomycetota bacterium
CGCCGCGAGCTCGCGTGGCTCCGCGCGCATGACCTCGCACCGCGCTTCTTCGTCGGCGGGGGCTGGTACACGGACACCGAAGTCCGCGAAGCGGTGGCGGAGGCGGGGCTCGTCGACCTGACCGCGACGACGTTCCCGCTCTCCTACGGCGGCGGCCGCGTCGGCGACGGTCCCGAGCCGGGGCTGCTCCCCGCGACGCACACGATCGGTATGCTCGCGCGCGCCGTGCGCCTGCCGGGCTACGTCCACGTGTACTTCCACGACACCGACCTGCTCGACCGCAGGCGTGCGTTCGCGCTCGCGTTCGGCCTTCGTCACCTCGCGCTCCGGCGCCCGGTGCGCGACCTCGACGAGATCAGCCCGGTTTCGTCGCCGTGAAGAACGTCACGTTCGCGAGCAGCCGCGGGTGGAACCGCGTGAGCCGTCCCGCGACGAAGCGCAGCTGTGGCTCGGCGAACGCGGCGAGGAGGTCGCGGACGTCTGCCGGCGAGAACAGGTGCAGGTGGGTCGGGTCGACCTCCGGATGTCGGCCGGCGAGGAAGCGCAGCCGGTTCTTCAGCCGGAACGCGTTGGGGGTCGAGCCGACCAGCGTCCCCCCGGCGCGCAGCACGCGTCGGGCCTCGTCGATCAACCGCTGCGGCTCGCGGATGTGCTCGAGCAGCTCGCCGATCACGACGACGTCGAACGACGCGTCCTTGAACGCGAGCGGGTCGTCGAGGTCGGCCCAGAGCGTCTCGATCCCGAGGCGCTCGGCCGCCTGCTCGAGCGCCTCGCGGTCGATGTCCGCCCCGACGACCTCGTTGCCGTCGGCGTAGAACGCGGTGAGCGCGCCGTAGCGGCAGCCGAGGTCGAGGACGCGGCGTCCGGGCCCGCCGACGGCGCGGCGAAAGAGGGCGGTCCGCTCCGGCCGCGCCCAGATGAAGTCGGGTGACCGGGAGTCCTGGTGGTGCTCGCGGTAGCGCTCCTCGAGCCGTTCCACGGGCTTCACTCTACGCGGGGCTAGAATCGACCTTCGTGACCACCGCGGCGGACCCTGAGGCCCCGCCGGAGCAGGACCGCCCCCGCGTCTCGTCGGACATCCGCGCGACGCGAACCTCGTTCCTCGCCCGACCTCCGCTTCGCACGCTCCTGCGCCGGCTCGCCTCGATCACGGCGCTCCTGACGATCGACGTCTGCGGCCTCGCGCTCGGGCTCTACCTCGCGCTCGTCCTCCGCTGGCTCTACTACGAGCACGAGCTCCCGCTCTGGGGCGTGCCCTGGGACGCGGAGGAGCAGTGGCTGCCGTTCCTCTCGCTGATCACGATCCTCGTCTTCTGGCAGGCGGGCCTCTACGCCGAGCGCGAGCACCGCGCCGGTGTAGGGCGGGTCGTGTCGTCGCTCGTGCTCGTCGCCGTGCTCACGGTCGTCTTCGCGTGGGGCGTCGACCACCAGTTCGGGACGTACGGCCTCGCGCCGACCGCGGTCGTCACGTGCGCCGCGATCATCTGCGTCCTGCGCGCGAGCTACGAGCGGCTGACGCGCGACCTCATGCACGTGCTCGGGGTGCGCCGCCGCGCGATCCTCATCGGCGAGGGCCAGAACGTCGGCCATCTGCTACGGACGCTCGGCGACACGCGCGGCGGGATCGACTACGCGTTCGTCGGCGCGATCTCGCCGACGCAGGACGGCATCCCGCTGCCGCGGCTCGGCTCGCTCGACGACCTTGGCGGCGTGCTCGAGGGCCGGCGCGTCGACGAGTTGATCGTGAACGGCGGCGACGTGAGCGACGAGCAGCTCGTCGAGCTCGTCGAGCAGGCGCACCAGCGCGGTGTCCAGGTTCGCGTCGCACCGACGACCGCGGAGATCCTCACGCAGCGCGCCGAGTACGTCCCGGGCCAGGCCGTGCCGCTCTTCGAGTTGCGCCCGCCCGTGTTCGCCGGCGTCGACTGGGCGACCAAGCGGCTGTTCGACCTCGCCGTCGCGTCGGTCGTGCTGTTGGTCGGTTTGCCGCTGTGGCTCCTGATCGCGGTCGCGATCAGGCTCGACTCGCGCGGCCCGGTGCTCTACCGCGACCGCCGGATCGGGCTCGGCGAGCGCGAGTTCGGGATGATCAAGTTCCGCACGATGCTGGCGGGCGCGGACCGCCTGCAGGGCAAGCTCGAGACGCGAAACGAGGCGTCGGGGCCGCTGTTCAAGATCCGCGACGACCCTCGGGTGACGCGCGTCGGTGCGCTCCTTCGCGCGCTCTCGCTCGACGAGGTGCCGCAGGCGCTGAACGTGCTGCGCGGCGAGATGAGCCTCGTCGGCCCGCGCCCCCTGCCGATCCGCGACTACCACTTGCTCGAGCCGTGGCACCGCAAGCGCTACCTCGTGCTCCCGGGGATCACCGGCCTCTGGCAGATCTCCGGCCGCTCCGAGCTCACCTTCGACGACCTCGTGCGGCTCGACTTCTACTACCTGGAGAACTGGTCGATCTGGCTCGACGTGACGATCCTGCTGAAGACGATCCCCGCGGTCTTCGGACGGAAGGGCGCGTACTGACCATCCACCCCACTG
>JACCTU010000012.1 GCA_013812235.1 Actinomycetota bacterium
AGCCCCTCGTCACCGTCCTCAGGGCGTGTCTGAGGGCGAGCGCCGTCCGCACGGACGACGGGAGGGTCCTGTAGGCATCAGGAGCTGTCTCCCGGAGGTCTGGGTAGAAGCGCAGCCGGCGGGGGAACGACCGGCAAGTTCCGGACCCGTCGACGATGATCTGGTCGTCCCCGAGCACGCGTCGTCCGGCCGCGGCCGCGCGGACGCTGAGCGAGCTCTTGCCCGTGCGGGAGCGCCCGACGATGAGGAGCGCCTTCCCGTCCTCGGCGACCGCCGCGCTTGGGAGGAGGACGAAGTTCGCGCGCGCCGCGGCGACCGATAGGAGCGGCTCCACGAAGTAGCCCTGGAGCAGCGAGAGACCGAACGAGCGCGGCAGGCCGCTCAGCCGAATCGACGTCACGAGCGGCCGTGCGTCGGGCGAGGGAAGGGCGACGCGCCAGCGTACCGTCTTGTGCCCTCCGCGCGCCACACGATGGGCGACGGACAGCTCGGGCGTGTCTCCGAACTCCACCCGCACGTCCGCCCCTGCGCTGTCGGGCACGGCGACCGCGTCGTACTCGGCGTCGAAGTGGTCGAGGACGTCCATCGCGCCGCTGATCGTCAGCCGCAGCTGCGGTGTGAACGCGTAGCACCGCACCCCGTCCACCACGCGCCCTAGAGGAAGCGGGCGATTGCCTCGGCCACGGGCCGAGGATCGGTCGGGAACGGCGCTCGGACGTCCAGGACCAGCGCGTTTGCGAACGCACGCTCGAGCAGACGTTCCTCGGCATGCACGACGTCCTCGAGCGAGGGCGCCTGGGAGTCCGGAAAGGCGAATCGTCGTCGCTCGTAGAGCTCGAACGTCGCACGCCGCTCGAACGCGGCCGAGCGGGCGAGTCGACGGGCCGCCCAGGCGGGGTCTGCAGGCTTGGCCTCGATGCGCGTATCCGAGACGGTGGTGAGGTGGGCAACGACCCGGAGCTCTGCCGACCAGCTCGTCGCGGGGCGCTGATCGTACGCCTCGCGCACCTGCGTCGGCGAGAGCGCCGCCCGGTCCGCCAGCATCGTCGCGCGCTCGAGCGCCGTCTGGGCGAGGTCGGCCACCCGCCCGCGGGTAGAGAGCAGCCGAGCCGGACGTGCAGCGGCGGAGAGCATGCCGGCAACCATGAACTGCGCCCGCGCCGCCGCCGGAAGCGACGAGCGCAGTCGCGGCAGGTAGGGGAGCACCCACCGCCTGACCCCGACCGAGATCGGAAAGACGGCGATCGTTCCGTCAGGCCGGACGACAGTCCACTTGTCGGACAGGAAGACGGCGCCGCGCTCGATCAGGGCGAGCGCCGTCTCGGTTTTGCCGGTTTCGGACCAGCCCGCGACGATCACGCCCGCGCCGTCGACGACGACACTGGCGCTGTGGAGGACGACTGAGTCCCGGTCGAGTGCGCTGATCTGAAGGACCGGTCGCACTACCGGACCAAAGATCCGCTCGACCGGAAAACCGGGGTCGGCGGAAAACCGCGCTGGCCGGTCGCGGAACGAGTCCGGAAGCTTGCAGCTGAGACCGTCGCGGACGAGGTAAAAGCCTTCGCCGTCGGAGGCGGTGACGATCGCGTCGCCAGCGGGATTCTGGACGTCGGCAAACGTCCGGGGTGCACTCTCCTCGACTGCCTCGAGCACGACGTCGGGAGGCGCGGGCGCCGCCGAGGGCACGCACGGGTTCATCTGCGAGCGGACGTACGACTCGGTTCGCTCGTCCGCGCCGAGAAGCGAGAGCGTCCCGCATCCGTCGATCTCGAACGAGAGTGCAGGGCCGGCGTGCGCACCGTCCCCTTTGCCGCGGGGTCGGGTCACGTGGACGGGACCCGGCTACGCGCCATCCGACGCCACGACCAGCCTGGCCTGCACGATCGGCTTGTCGAAGCGAGCCCTCCGCGGAACGCCGAACCCCGGCCGAACAGTCCAGCGATACCGACCCGGCGCCAGCGTGAAGCGGCGGCCCTCGTATGTCCAGTGCACGGGGATCGTCACTCGCGCGCGCGCCGTACGCGCTTCGAAGATCTTCCGCGTCCCCCGGAAGACCTCGACGAGGTAGACACTCGCATTCTTGGCGGGAACCCACCCGAACGCTCTCGGTGGGTGCCCGGAGGGCACGGGAGGCGCGCTAGTCCGTTTCGGGGGATCACTCGGCGGAGGGGAGGTCGCCGGGCCGGGGGTGCTCTTCGCCGACGGGGCGGTCGAAGAGGCGCTCGGGAAAGAGGCTCGGGTCTCCGGCCGCACGTCTCGCTCGGCCCCGGGCGCTCGCACGACGATCCAGCCGAGCACTGCAACCAGGCCGGCCAGCAGGGCCAACGACGCGCCATAGACGACGCGGGTTCGCCTGGCCCGGCGTCGGCGCGGCGTCGGCTCGTCCCCGACCGGCAGCGGAGGGGACTCGGGCGCGAGAACTGGCTCGGCCGAAATCGCGTCGACCGGTTCCGCGACCGGCGCCATGCGGTCGGGCACCCCGGATCCGAGGAGGGATGCGTGCGCCTCCCAGGTGTCGTAGTCGGGCAGGATCGCGCGTGCCCGGTCGCCCAGCTCCGGGTCGACGAGGACGAGCTCGGGTGTGATCGGCTCGTCGGGCATCGAAGGCGCTGCTTCCGTTGCCTCCGGGCTCGCCGCGTCGGAGGTCTCCTGCGGCAGGCGACCCTCGGCCTTGAGCCGATTTCGGAGAGCCGCACCGAACGCCGGCTGGTCGGACGCCGGCGGGTACTCCGTCGCGTCCGCGTCGTCCTCTAGTGCTGTGCTGTGCATCACCGCAGCTCCTGTTGACCGTCCTACCGACTCAGGTCTGGCGCCCGCGGGAGTCGCGTGGGACCGCGGTCGCAAGAACTTCGAGCGCCGGAAGACTATTCATTCAGGGCCGGTGGCGCACCGTCACCCGCAACCGCTCGTCAGTGGCAGGAGGCGGAGCCCGAGTCCGAGTACGAGCCGCTGGCCTCGGCCACGAACTCCCAGTCGTAGCTCGCCGGGTGCAGCGTCAGCTTCAACACGCCAAACGTCGTCCTCTGACGCGCGAGGCTGTTCGGCTGGATCGTTCCGAAGCTCTCCTCGAGCCACTTCCCCCCGGTGCCGACGACGAACTGGACGACTCCGCGGGCGTCGTCGCGAGCACCGGCCTGATTCTGGGGGGCGAACCGCTCGTAGTTGTGGTCGTGCGCGGAGAGGATGACCTCGGCGCCGGCGTCATACAGGAGTTGCACGAAGGCGTCGCTGCGCGCGTCGGTTCCGTGCCGCGGGCCGCTCGACCAGCGGGCGTTATGCCACATGGCGAGCGTGCACTGCGTCGGGTGCGCAGCGAGGTCGTCCTTGAGCCAGTTGTACTGGCTGGAGCCGACGCCGCAGCCGCCGACATCGCTGTTGGAGCACTGGACGTTCAGCGAGACGATGTGCCAGGCGCCGACGTCAAACGAAAACGGCTTGTAGGGCCCGGGGCCGGCGCGGCTGCCGAAGTACGTGTACCAGTCACCCCCGCCGTAGAAGTCGTGCGAGCCGCCGGCCGTGGCCCAGGTCTTGTCCTTGAACGCTCCCCACGAGAGGTCGTAGGAGCCCTGGAAGTTCGCGAGCGTGCCGGTCTCGTACTGCGCGTCGCCGAGGTTCAGAACCGCCGTCGGATTCATCTTCGTAATCACGTCCGCCGTGGACTGCTGGCGGCACGTGGTCGCGCTCGGTGAGGAGCCGGGCACACACGCGATATCGCCGGCCGCCGCGATCACCGGGTCCCCAGACGATGGCGGGGGCGGCGGAGCCGGAGGCGGAGGCGGAGGCGGAGCGGCGTTGCTCACGGTGAACGAGATCGCCTGGGACGTACCCCAGTTTCCGGCCGAGTCCGCAGCCTTTGCGAAGAGCTGGTGAGGCCCGTCCGGGACGCTCGTGCTGTTCCAGCTGCGCTCCCATGGCGCTCCGTCCGCGTCCCACGCAACTTCCACGCCGTCTACGTACCACTTGACCTGCGTGACGGCGACGTCGTCGGATGCGTTCGCGGCCAGCGTCACCGCCCCGGACACCGTCGCGCCAGCTGCCGGGCCGGAAACCGATACGGTCGGAGGTTGGGTATTTCCGCAACTGGTCGTCGACGCCGTGATCGACGCGCGCGGCGACCGGTTTCCCGCCGCGTCGTAGGCGTCGACGGCGAAGGCGTAGCTCGTACCGCAGGTGAGCCCCGCGACCGTCGCAGTCGACATCACCGACGTGCCCACGAGGATGCCGTCGCGGTAGATCCCGTAGCCGGCAACGGCGACGTCGTCGGTCGAGGTGACCCACCCGAGCGCAACGGAGGTCTGGCCGCCGCCCGTGAACGCGAGATTGAGCGGAGCGCTCGGCGGCGTCGTGTCGGGGCAGGGGCTCGTCGCGACGGTCAGAGACACGGTCGGTGAGCGGTTCCCCGCCGCGTCGTACGCATCGATGGCGAAGGCGTAGCTCGTACCGCAGGAGAGCCCGGCGAAGGTGGACGAGGTCGTGGCCGTGGTAGCGACGAGGGTGCCGTTCCGATAGAGGCCGTAGCCGGCAACGCCGACGTTGTCGCTCGCAGCCGTCCAGGAGAGCGAGACGCTCGTGGTCGTCGCGGCCGTCGCTGCGAGCCCGCTGGGCTGGCTCGGCGACGTCGTATCCGGTCCAATGGCCGTCGGCCGGTACTCGTATCCGCCGACGTCCGCGCGCGCCTGCCCGTCACCGTTCCCGTCGACGGGAACCGGCAGATCGTCGAAGTCGCTCGTCTGGCCCATGTCCACGCCCTTGTCGACCGCCGGGCTAGACCACTGCAGGTGGAGGTTGCCGGTGTCGGCTGCGACGAATTGCGGGTTCGCGACCACGCTATTGGCGCCCTTCGTGAACTGCGTCAGGCCGCCGTAGAAGACATCGTTGTCCTCGTCGAACGCCGCGTCGGCGTAGCCCACCTTCCAGACGGCCTGGATGATGTTCGCCCGCATCGTCAGGATGTCCGCGCTGCAGCCCGCGTGGCAGACAAAGCCTTGGCTCGAGGCACCGGTCAGAAGGACCGTGTTGTTGTAGAGGCGCGTCCGTAGCACCGGACCGAAGCTGCTGCCCGCCCCGCGCGTGATGACGAACGTCGACGTGTCGAGGGACGAGCGGACGACGTTGTAGGAGAACGTGTTGTCGGCGGAGCGCGAGTTGCCGAGTTCGCTGAAGTCGTGGTTGTCCACCGCGAGGTTGTGGTGCACGTCGGTCTGCCTGCCGCCGTAGATCTCGATCGCCGCGCCGTCGCGCCCGAAGTCGTATGAGAAGGCGTCGGAACCGGTGATCGTATTGTGGGAGATCTCCGTGCGGTCGCCGTGCACGAGGACGCCGAACGCGCCGGAGTCGTCGTTCGTCGGGCTCGCGGTCAGCACGGACATCTTGTTGTTGTCCTTGATCTTGTTCCGGACGATCGCGTTGTCGAGCGCGCCGGCCTCGACCTCGACGCCGGCGGCGTTCCCCGTGATCAGGTTCGCCTCAACGCGGTTGTTGCTCCCCAGGATCTTGACGCCCGCCCAGGAACAGTCGGCGGCGTGCAGGTCGCTGACGACGAGGTTGGAGCCGGCGAGCACGACGCAGGTGCCGACGCCGCCGATCCTCGGCGACTCGCCGCTGCCGTACGACGCGACCAGGATGGGCGCTCCGCCCGTCCCGCTCCGCGAGAGCTTGAGCGACTCAGTCCACGTCCCCCCGCGCTTGAGCAGCAGCCTGTCGCCGGGTTGAAGGGCGGCGCTGCTCGCCTTCAGGAGCGACCTCCAGGCGGCCGACGGCGACGTTCCCGCGTTCCCGTCGTTACCGCCGGTGTCGTCGACGTAGTACGACGTCGAGGGGCTCGAGCACGCGCTCGTGGCGGCGGAGACCGTCGAGCGGGGGGAGACGTTCCCCGCGGCGTCGTATGCCTCGACGCCGAGCGTATAGCTCCTGCCACACGCCAGTCCGCCGAGCAGGTACAGCGTCGCGGCGGTACTGCCGAGTTTGCCCTCGTCGACGTAGACGTTGTACCCGGTGACGCCGTCGTTGTCGGCCGACGGCATCCACGCCAGCGAGATGCTCGACTCCGTGACCCCCGTCTGGAAAAGTCCGGTCGGCGCGGTCGGGGGCTGTGTGTCGTCGCAGGAGCCCGTGGCGATCGTCAGTGACCCTTGCGGCGAGAGATTGCCGGCAGCGTCCCGCGCGTCCACCGAGAGCACGTAGCTCTTGCCGCACGTAAGCCCTCCGAACGTGTGAGTCGTTTCCGTCGTCGACCCGACGAACGAGCCGTCTCGGTAGACCCCGTAGTCGACTACGCCGACGTTGTCGTTCGACGCCGTCCATGCAAGTGTGACGCTCGACGAGGTGGCGGCGATCGGCGTGAGACCGGTCGGCATGCTCGGCTCACTGTCATCGGCCGTCCCGGTGTCCTCGACCAGGAGCTGAGGCGCCTTCGCGACCCCGCTCTCTTTCGTCGCGAGTAGGAGGTAGTTCGAGCCCGTACTCGGGCTCGTCAGTCCGAAGCTGTAGGTGCCGTTTCCGCCCACGAGCGGCGTGACGTCGAGCGAAAGCCAGGACTTCGCGGTGACCGGGCCAGAAACCGCGGTGACCGCGCTCGAGACCGCAGGGCGGTTCAGCCAGGTGAGCGACTGCTCGTCCCAGGAGTTGTCCGAGACCGCGCGAACCTCGAATCCTGCCGAGTAGCTGCGGGTGGCGTAGAGGCGGAGCGATGCCCTCGTGACGGATCCCGAGACGCCCGTGACCGAGAACCGGACGTAGCCGATCCGCGGCCTTGCGTCCACTCGCATGTGCTTGAGCGACCCGTGCGTCGTCGAGCGGGTCGCCGAGCTCGCATAGGTATCCGCTACCGCGTTGAAAGCCTGGGTAGTCGCCCCGGCCCGGCCTCACTTGCGCTTGGGAGGAGTGCGACGAGGCCGGCAGCCAGCGCGAACGGGAGAAACAATGCTCTCCTGAGTTTCACTGACTTAGGCGCTGATTTAGGCATGTTTCGTAGGCATTTGCTTGGGCGGCTGCATTGGCCAACGCTTCGTGGGCCGCCGCACGGCCCCGGCCACCCCTAACATCGAAGCGCAGCGCGAAGTCTCCATCACCTCTTCTAGCTATCTCTACTTCTAGCTACGTCTACGGCCACCTCTTAAGCTATTTCTACTTCTCGCTATCTCTATGGCGTGCCGAGCGCACTGGGTCGTCTGCCCCGCCAGGTAAGTAGTGTGATGCGATGCCCGAGCTGGTTCCCCCCACAATGGAGGAGTCGCCGACAAGCCGCGGCCGCCGCTCGATGCCCCTCGGACAGAAGAGGCGAGCAGGTCGCGAGAACCGGGTGCTCCGCCACCTTCCGCTCGTTCGCAGCATTGCGCACCGTCTGTGCCCCCGCCTGCGGCGGGCCGAGTTCGAGGACGTGATCTCCGCCGGGACGATCGGGCTGATCGAAGCCGTCGACCGCTACGACCCGGAACGCGGAGTCCCGTTCGGGAGCTTTGCGTATCCACGCATCCAGGGGGCGATTCTCGACCAGCTGCGTAGCTCAGGAGTGCTCGGGGGCGCGCCGAGACCCGACGAGGCCGCCGTCGAGGTCGTGCCGCTCGACTCGGCGGGCGGTGTCGAAGAGCGGCTCAGCCTGATCGATGTGACGGAGGATCGAACGTCGCCCGCGCCCGATGTCCACATCGAGTTGGAGGAGCTGCTGGACGCAGTGAAGCGGCTCCCCCGACGAGAGCGTGCGATGCTCAGGCTCTCGACCAGCGGGTATACGATCCGGCAGATAGCACGCCTTCACGGGTGCAGCAACTCGCGTGCGTCCCAGCTGGTCGCGCAAGCCCGGCTGCGACTCGAGGACAGGACCGCCGCGTGAATCTCCTGCGACTGAAACTCGAAGGGCGCGAGCTGACAGCTCCGGAACTCGACGTCCTTCGCCTCGCGGCGCGAGGTCTTTCCGCGAGAGAGACAGGCGAAAACCTCTTCAAGTCGGAGCACACGATCATCGCTCAGCGCCGTGCGATTCAGGCCAAGCTCGGCGCGAAGAACCTGCTCCACGCTGTCGCGCTGGCATACGAGCGTCAAGTCCTTTAGCTCGGGCGCGGCCGCAACGCGAGCGCTCGGTCGGCTGGGATCGCAGCGTCCTACCGCGGCTCTCGAACTAGCGACGATGCCGATCCTTGCGCCACGTTCGTTCGAAAAAGCACGCGATCAACAATGTCGCGAGCGCGCGTGTCTAGTCAGATTGGCGTACGTCCGGCTGGCATGGCGCGTGCCCGGGCCCGTGCCTCGCGATGTCCCAGCGCTCGCGGAACCAGTCGCACTCCTCGCGCGTCAGCGGCGCACGCGAGTCATCTGGGCGTCGCAGTACGACTCGTCGTTCCTGAACCAGTAGTGCGGCACCGAAGACATGATCTGCGGGCGGGCCGCGATTACAATCCCGCCTCAGACTCCGACCCAGACAGCGCCCTCCCGGAAGCGACCACCGGGTACGGCAAAAGCTCGTCGCGCAGAGGCCAGCAGTACCGTGCGTACCTCGAGACGTTAGGGAGCTGGCCCGGTCTTTTTGCGAGCTGCATGGAGTTCCGGCTTTGACGCCAGGAGAGAGTGGCTCGCCGTCCGACCCCGATCCTGGCTCCGATCCCGAGCGGATTCTTCGGGAGATTCGCGAGTCGCGGCCACGATTCGGCTGCCTCGGATGCTCCGTCTCGGGCGGATGGGCCGTGGCGGCGATCGTGGGTCTCGTCGTGCTGGTCGTCTACGTGATCGGGCACTTCACGTAGTTGGGGGCTCACGGCTGGAGGATGAAGTCTCGTTTGCGCAAGAGGTGATCGACGTCCTCGGGGTCGACGCGAAAGTGCCGACGATGGTCGGCGACGACGTAGGTGTTTCCCGAGACCTGTCCTCGAATGTCGCGACGCCCGGATCCGAGAAAGATCATGGAAATCCCTCCCTTTGGCTTCGGGTTGGCCGGCAACCGCTCTGGTCGATCGCGCATCCGGCGGCGTGTTCTGGGCTGGCCGCAGCAACCATCAAAGGTCATCTTCCGGACCTCCCGTCGACGTCGTTCCCCCGAGCCAACGCTCGATGATCGACACCGCGCCGGCCACTGCCAGCCAGAGCAGCACAGACCAGAGGGTGACTTCGTACACGGCGAGCACCACGAGTGCAGTTACCCACAGGGCGAGACAGTGGAAGCAGCCGACGAGCTGCGCGAGACGGAGCGTGACCAGTAGCCTCCTCAGGCGATCGAGGACGCGGAAAGGACCACTCTCGTATGCGATGAGCGCGATGACCCGCCAAGCGGCCAGCGCGCTCAACGCAAAGAGGAGCGGCTCAGACGGCTGCCGTTCCAGCAACTCGCTACTTCGTCAGCACGGTAGTGACGCTGGAGGGCACGGCCCGGTGACCGTCCAGCCGTAGGGAACGCTGGCATGGAAGACCGTGACACCGGCGAAAGTGCATTTCAGCTCTGCGGTCACTCCGAGTCCATAGCTACACGATGAGCCCGATCCGGACTTCGCGACGCCTGCGACCCCGACGATCTTCGCGCTGCATGAGGCACAGACGGTCACGCCGATGATGGTGCCGCAGGCTTGTGCGTATGCCGCCCCCCAGGCGGTTGCACCGCAGCAGGTGATTCGATAGCCGACCTCGAGCCCGACGCCGAAGCTGACGCTCGCAATCGTGAAGGTCTTCGTGCAAGTACGGAACGGATTCGTCCAGGTGGGACACCACACCGTCAGCCTGACCGACAGTGAGAACGAGCGGCTGAAGTGCTTGGTGTACCTGCCTTCGATCGGTCGGTCGCAGAGGTCGGCTGGTGCCGGTGTGACCACCGGGTCCAGGAGGTCTGCGATGAGCTCGGCGATGGTGACGAAGCCGCCGAAGGCCAGCTTCGGTCCGCCGGAGAACGCCGTGTCGGTGGCTCCGTTGGCGATGTCGACGACGGCGTTGAAGTTCGCCCGGCTGCGCGACAGCTCCTTGGCCATCTTGTCGAGACCGGCCTCGGTCACCCTCGTCATCCCGCCGGCGGCGAAGGCGTCCTGGGCGCCCTCGACGACCTTCGCCCATTGGGCATCGACCCGTGCGCGGTCACCGGCTTTCTTCAGTCGCCGCGCTCGCTCGGCCTTCAGCTTCGTATATTCGAGGGCGGCGATGGCGGAGTAGACCAAGCCGAGCGTCTGGTCGGGATCGAGCTTCTGGGCCACCAGTTCGGCGGTGGCGGCGGGGCTTTGATGCACCGATCGGAGCTTGGTCAGTTGCGCAGTCGTGAGGCGGGTCGCTTCTACTCGCTTGGGTCGGGGCTGGGTGACGGTGGGCGGCTTGACCGAAGTGATGAGCCGTCGTTGGCGAGAGCGCAACTGAGCAGCAGCGGTTGCTCGCTTCGGAAAGTCAGCCGAGTGTTTCTTGACCGTGGCGAAGCCCGGAACCCTTGTGAGTTCCTCGGGGGTCACCGAGACGAGATCGCGTGGCGCGGCCATTCTGTCCTCCTTGCATCGGGGTTTCCTGGCAACAATCTGTGTGGATCGCCCAGGAGTGGAGGTCCTCTGGCCAACCGCTGTTCGACGCAAGAAGACTGCTTGTTTCGATCACACGCGGCCGACACCGGGCCCACGATCGGGGTGTCGCAGCCCCGTTTCTTCGAGCGTGTCTGCGCGGTGCCGCCACCATGCGGCTCAGCCCGGTCTACCCGAGCCGACGCCCCGGCTTGATCGAGTGCGGCCGAAGAGCGGCCGTTAGCCATGACGGCACCTCCAGACCCCGGCCGCATAGGTCGTCGAAGTCGGAGAGCGTAGGGTATGACTTCGCGTCCGCTCGCACAACTGCCAACCGTCCCTTGGGGAACTCCGTAAGACGGCGTGATGCCCCCCTCGAGTCCGCGCAGGTTGGCCTCGGCCGCGCGCGAGGGAAGTGGGACTACTCCTGAGGATGAATGAGTCGCAGAATCTTTTTCGTAAAGCGCAACACATGCGCTGACGACATTCACCAGCACCACCGCGAGACTCGGCCGTGGCGGGAGCGGTCGGCTTTCTCGGCAATGAGATCGCAGCTCAGATCAGGCTACGAGCCGGTCGACGCCTCAAGAGTCCCGCGCTGATCGCAGACGGAAACACGCGCGCGTCGACGGCTTCGTCTCGGCGTCGTCGCGAGCGCAATCGTCGTCGCAGCAGGCCACGATCGGCGACCCGATCGTCGGCCTCCTCATCACGCTCGTGATCCTCAAGATCACTTGGGACTCGTGGAGGATAGTCCGACACAGCCGCGGCGCCTGGGACGAGACGACCTGACGGACGATGTCCCCCGGCTGCGCCGGTCGGCGTGCGCGATTGCGTTCGCGACCGCCTCGTGGGACGCTGGCGGGAGAGCCGTCACTTGAGTTTGCTCGTGCGCATCCGCGCGCGCCCGTAAGCGCGATCCACACGACCCAGAGGGGTCAAGCCGGATCAATAGCTGAGGCTGGGCCAGTCACGCGGTTTCGCGGGCCCGCTCGAGGCCGTCCAGGATCAGGTCGAGTCCCAGCTCGAACCCGCCCGTTTCCTCGTCGTGCGGCTCGAGGTGCTGCCGGATGTGCTCGACGAGATCGGGGTAGGCGTCGGCAGGGAGCTGCTGGAGGAAGGTCGTCGCAATACCCGCGAGCTCCTCCCCCTTGTACGGGAAGTTCAGCTGCTGGAGCGTGTAGCCCAGGACGTAACTCTCGAGGATGTGGAACCCGTGGTAAATCAGATCCTTCGAGAAGCCAGCTTCTCGAAGCGTTCTGAGCATCCAGTCGCCGTTTCGCAATCGCGCGGGGCCACCGCCCTGACGCATCCAGAGGCTGGTGGCCCAGCGGTGGCGCAAGAGGACGTCGCGCGCCGAGATCGCATTCCGACGCATGGCGGTTCTCCAGTCGCTTGCGTCGGAGGGAAGATCGACCTCGCTCGCGACGAGGTCGGTGATGCCGCCCAGGATCTCGTCCTTGTGGGCGACGTGGTTGTACAGCGACATCGCCTCCACCCCGAGCTCTTTGGCGAGCCTGCGCATGCTGAGGGCCTCGATCCCCTCTGCGTCGGCGAGGGCGAGGGCGGCGCGCATGACGCGCTCCTTGCTCAAAGGAGTGCGGGGCAGTGCGTTTGCGTCGGTTCGCCTGGCCATTCGTCGTGTTCGCTTGACAAGCTGACGCTGTAAAAGCCTAGCGTACGGCGTATGCTTACGGCGTACGTCCAAGGAAGCCGGCGGAAAAGGGGATGAGATGAGAGCGGCCGTCCGCAAGAAGTACTGCACACCCGATGACCTGGAGCTCCAGGAGATCGAAAAGCCGGACGTCACGGACGATGGCGTGCTGGTGCGAGTCCGCGCGGCTTCGGTGAACCGAGCGGACTGGTACGGCATGACGGGAACTCCGTACTTCGCACGGACGATGACGGGGGTGCTCACGCCGAAGAGCGAACTCTTCGGAACCGACTTCGCCGGGACGGTCGAAGCGGTCGGCAAGGACGTCAGGGACTTTCGACCCGGTGACGAGGTGTTCGGGGCGAGGACCGGAGCGTTCGCGGAGTACGTGAACGTTTGTGACGCCGTGGTGCCGAAGCCGGCCAACGTGTCGTTCGAGGAAGCGGCGGCGCTCTCCGTAGCGGCGCTCACGGCGCTGCAAGGTCTTCGCGACAAGGGTCAGCTTCAGCCTGGGCAGAAAGTCCTCGTCAACGGTGCGTCGGGCGGCGTCGGCACGTTCGCGGTGCAGATCGGCAAAGCGCTCGGAGCGGAGGTGACGGCCGTGTGCCGCACGAGGAACGTCGAGCAAGCACGATCGATCGGCTCCGATCACGTCGTCGACTACACCCGCGAGGACTTCACTCGGCGCGACGAGCGCTACGACGTGCTGTTTGACGTCGCCGGAAGCAGGTCATGGTGAGAGTGCAAGCGCGTCCTCAATCCTGAGGCGATTCTCGTCATGGCCGGGGCGCCGAAGGGCAACCGGGTGACCGGCCCGTTGAGTCACATCGCCGCGGTACGTCTGGCGTCCATGCGGGGCAGCCGCAAGGTCGTCAACTTCATTGCGAAGTTCAACAGGCCCGACCTGACGTTCCTGGGCGAGCTGCTCGAGGCCCGAAAAATAGAATCGGTGATCGAGAGAACGTACGAGCTCAGCGAAACCGCCGACGCCATGCGGTACATGGGAGAAGGGCACGCTCAGGGAAAGATCGTCATCACCGTGGGAGGAGACATGCATCGATGACCGACAAGACCGCGTTTCCCGCCGACTTCGTGTGGGGTGCGGCGACAGCGGCGTACCAGATCGAAGGCGCCGCCGACGAGGATGGCCGAGGCGAGAGCATCTGGGACCGGTTCTGCGCCACGCCCGGGAAGGTGAGGAACGACGAGAGCGGCGCGGTCGCGTGCGACTTCTACCACCGGTTTCCCGACGACATCCGGCTGATGCACGAGCTCGGGCTCGACGCAGTCCGCCTCTCGATAGCCTGGCCGCGCATCTTCCCGGAGGGGCGAGGCCGAGTGAACCAGAGCGGACTCGACTTCTACGACCGGCTGATCGACGAGCTGCTCGCACAGGGCGTGCAGCCGTTCCCGACCCTCTACCACTGGGACCTGCCGCAGACGCTGGAGGACGAGGGCGGTTGGGCAGCTCGCTCGACCGCCGAGGCCTTCGTCGCCTACGCCGAAGTCGTCGCGGAACGGCTCGGCGACCGGGTCTCCCACTGGGCAACCCACAACGAGCCCTGGGTCGCCGCGTGGCTCGGTTACGGATCGGGTGAGCACGCGCCGGGGCGTGCGAGCGCAGACGACGCACTCGCCGCGGCGCACCATCTCCTCCTCTCCCACGGCTGGGCGGTGGAAGCAATTCGGCGAGTCGCGCCCGACTCCAACGTCGGCATCACGCTCGTCCTCAAGCCCGCGTATCCAGCGAGCGAGAGCGAGGCTGACCGCCTGGCCGCGCGGACTGCGGACGGGTTCTTCAACCGTTGGTTCCTCGATCCCGTGTTCCGCGCGAGCTACCCGGCCGACCTGCTGGAGTACTTCGCCCCGTCGGCGCCGCCGGTCGAGGAAGGCGATCTCGAGACGATCGCGGCGCCGCTCGATTTTCTCGGCGTCAACTACTACTCGCGTGAGGTGCTGCGCGCGAACCCCGAAGGCGGACTCCCGCTTGTCGTCCGGGATCCGGAAGCGTCGTACACCGCGATGGACTGGGAGATCTACCCGAACGGACTCTTCGACCTGCTCGTGCGGGTGCGGGACGACTACGACCCGCCGCCGATCTACATCACGGAGAACGGCGCGGCGTTCAGCGATCACTCGACGCACGACGGCGAGGTGATCGATCCCGAGCGTCAGGCGTACATCGAGGCGCACGTCGACGCGATCGGCAGGGCGATCGAGGCCGGCGTGGGGATGGCCGGCTACTTCGTTTGGTCACTGCTCGACAACTTCGAGTGGGCGCACGGATACTCGAAGCGCTTCGGGATCGTCTACGTCGACTACCCGACGCTCGCGCGCGTGCCGAAGTCGAGCTACCGCTGGTATCGCGACTTCATCGCAAACCAGCGGAACGGGGGTCGAGGCTCCGCAGGCCGCTGAGATCGACGCAGACCACCCCCCGGACTTCCACGAGGACCATCAAGAGGCCCCCGGTCGCGGCGAGCGCGGTCATGTGACGACCCTAGCGAGGCCGTCGCACCCTACGGAGTCCGGCTGCTCTCGCGCCGGTCCGCCTCTTCGGCCGGGTGGGGCGGGTCGAGCCGATCTGCGACGACAGCGGCGACGCCGCCGCCCCCGAGAAGGGCCTGGTTCGCGACGGCGCGCAGGACCAGCGCGCCGGCGATGACGATGACGCGGGTGCGCGCTTGGGGGGCACGTTGCCGAGCGAGAGAGACCGCTCGATCAGGTAGACGGTCGTCCTCTCGCCGGCTGGGCCGCCTGCGACCGCGATTCCTACCGCGACCGCGCAGGCGAGCAGGAGCCAGCCGACGCTCCAGACGATCGCCTCGCCGCGACGAGGCGCACGATTCGGCGCAAACAGGCGCGATTCGACGCCGGGGCCGCCACGACCGCGACAGCCGCGCCCGACGCGAAGGCGAACTCCATCGGCGAGCGACTGTACCGCTCGACTGGCTGCCAAGTCCCCGCGCTGATTGAATCGGCGGCGTGGCCGCTCTGAACGTCGCACCCGACGTCGCTCTGCACGAGACCGACGAGGAACTGCCTGCGTGGAGTCTCCCGGCCGACGCCGTCGACCGCATCCGCCT
>JACCTU010000036.1 GCA_013812235.1 Actinomycetota bacterium
CGACGCGATCGCGTCGGTCGTGGAGGCCGCCTTCGGCTCACCCCACGAGGCCCGGCTCGTCGAGGGATTCCGGGTGTCCGCGGGCTACCTGCCGGAGCTGGCGCTCGTCGCCGAGGCCGACGGTGAGGTGATCGGCCACGTCATGTTCACGTCGGCCGAGCTCGCTGGCGGGACGACCATCCTGATGCTGTCGCCGCTCGCCGTCCGGCCCGACCGGCAGCGCCGAGGCATCGGGAGCGCCCTCGTCCGCAAAGGCCTGCGCGGCTCGGCCGAGCGCTCCGAGCCGCTCGTGATCGTCGAGGGCGACCCGCGCTACTACTCGCGGTTCGGCTTCGTCGCCGCCTCAGAGCTCGGCCTGGAACGTCCCTACGAGACCATCCCCGAGGCGGCGTTTCAGGCGCTGCGCCTCCCGGCGTACTTTGAGCAGGCTCGCGGACGCGTGGTCTACCCGCCGCCGCTCGTGCCGTTCTACGAGAGCTTGTAACAGCCTGTTACTTGACGAGCGAGACGCCTGCGCGACGCCTCGGCCGGGGCCGAGCCTCGCCGGCGGCGCGGTCGAGCGCGACGAGTGCCCGCGCGATCTCGCGCGCCGGATTTCGCCGGAATCTGCGGATTCGGAGCACGACCATCTCTTGTTCATCGGCCGATCGGCCGATCCTCTGTAGACAGAACCCCCGTCTACACTTGGAGAAATGACGGTCGTCGACGTCACCGAGAAGCACAAAGACCTCGTCGACGAGCTGCTCGCAGCCGTCTCGGAGTCCAACCCCGACGCCGACCTCGAGCTGCTGGCGAGGGCCTTCGCCTACGCCGCAAAGGCCCACGAGGGCCAGCTCAGGCGCTCGGGCGAGGACTTCATCTGGCATCCCTGGTCGGTCGCGAAGCTCTGTGCCGAGCTGCGCCTCGACGAGGAGACCGTCGCGGCGGCGCTCCTGCACGACGTTGTGGAGGACACGGACGTCGAGCTCGACGACGTGCGCGCCGAGTTCGGCGGCGAGATCGCTCAGCTCGTCGAGGGCGTGACGAAGCTGACGCGGATCCAGTTCCAGACACGCGAGCAGACCCAGGCCGACAACTACCGCAAGATGATCGTGGCGATGGCCGACGACCCGCGCGTCATCCCGATCAAGCTCGCGGACCGCTTGCACAACATGCGCACGATCGAGCACCTGCCGAAGCAGAAGCAGGTGCAGACGTCGAAGGAAACGCTCGAGGTCTACGCCCCGCTCGCGCACCGCCTCGGCATCCACGCGTTCAAGTGGGAGCTCGAGGACCTTGCGTTCGAGGCGCTGCACCCCCGCAAGTACGAGGAGATCAAGGCGCTCGTTTCGGACCGCCGCGCGAACCGTGAGGCGCACGTGCGGGAGGCCGCAGCGCAGCTCGAGGCGGAGCTCGACAAGGTCGACGTGCCGGCCGAGATCTCCTCGCGGGCGAAGCACTTCTACTCGATCTACGAGAAGATGGCGAAGAAGGGTCGCGAGTTCAACGAGATCTACGACCTCACCGCGATGCGGGTGATCGTCGAGCGGAGTGGGGAGGAAGGGACGCGCGACTGCTACGGCGCGCTCGGGTTGATCCACTCGCTCTGGAAGCCGATGCCGGGCCGTTTCAAGGACTTTCTCGCGATGCCGAAGTTCAACGGCTACCGCTCGCTCCACACGACGGTGATCGGGCCCGAGGGGCGGCCGCTCGAGATCCAGATCCGCACGCGCGAGATGCACGAGATGTCCGAGCTCGGGATCGCAGCGCACTGGGCGTACAAGCACGGCCAGGCGCCCGACGAGCAGTGGCTCGCGTGGGTCAAGCAGCTGATGGACTCGCAGGCCGAGGAAGCCGACCCGAAGGAGTTCATGCGGAACTTCCGCACCGACCTCTTCGACGACGAGGTGTTCGTCTTCACGCCGAAGGGCGAGGTGAAGACGCTGCCCGCCGGCGCGACGCCCATCGACTTTGCCTACGCGGTCCACACGGACGTCGGCCATCGCACGGTCGGCGCGAAGGTGAACGCGCGGATCGTCCCGCTGCACTACCGCTTGAAGAGCGGCGACTTCGTCGAGATCCTCACCGCGAAGACGGGGCGGGGCCCCTCGCGCGACTGGATGTCGCTCGCAGCCTCCTCGCGCGCGCGCAACAAGATCCGCCAGTGGTTCTCCCGCGAGACGAAGGAAGAGACCGAGGCGAAGGGCCGCGAGGCGCTCGAGGAGGCCCTCAAGCGCCAAAACCTTCCTTACCGGAAGCTCGCGGGCTCGGCGGTCCTCGCGCAGATCATCCGCGACTCCGGCTTCAAGAAGGCCGAGGACTTCTACCTCGCGCTCGGCTCCGGGAAGCTCCCGCCGGCACAGATCGTCAAGAAGGTGCTTCAGCGCCTCAAGACGGAGGGCGTGCCGGAGGAGGAGACGCTTCCGAAGAAGCAGACGCGCGCCAAGCCGATCGACGACGGCGAGATGGGCGTGATCGTCAAGGGCGCGCAGGGCGTGCTCGTGCGGCTCGCGAAATGCTGCACGCCGGTACCGGGCGACGACATCGCCGGCTACATCTCGCTCGGCAAGGGCGTCACGATCCACCGGCTCGATTGCCCGAACGTGAAGGCGCTGATGCGGAACCCCGAGCGCTTCACGGACGTCGAATGGTCGGACGGCCACAAGACGAGCTTCCGCGTGCACATCGCGGTCGACTCGTGGGATCGTCCGCGCCTGCTCGAGGACGTCGCGCGCACCTTCGCCGAGCACGGCGCGAACATCGTCTCCTACGGTGGAAGCGTCGAGGACCAGCTCGCGAAGAACTGGTACGTCGCCGAGGTCGGAGACATCAAGTCGCTGCGCAGCCTGCTCACGGCGCTCCGGAACGTCGACGCCGTGTTCGACGCGTTCCGCGTCACCCCGTCCCAGGGATAGCCCGGCCCACG
Source organism: Actinomycetota bacterium (assembly GCA_013812235.1). Classification (GTDB taxonomy): domain Bacteria; phylum Actinomycetota; class Thermoleophilia; order Gaiellales; family Gaiellaceae; genus JACCTU01. The sequence goes on from JACCTU010000036.1 coordinate 2,906, forward strand.
TTTCATGGCTCGACGAATGCCTCGTTCGAGGGACTCATCCCCCGATCAAGCGCGGTACCTGAATCGAGGGATAGCGAGAGCGCGCGACCTGAGTACAACGAGACCAGGGGAGGGGGCTCCGAGGAGGCTGCGGCGCCCGGGTGCTGAGGACACATCCGGGCGCGTGGTCTTCAACCGAGAAAATGCTCCGCATTTTCTCCGGTCGAGTGCAGTAGGCGGACAATAGCGTTGTCACTCGGGCGACGAAGGCAGCGTCGTCGGCCGTGACGGGCCCGAGCTTGCCGACGACGCCGTGGACAGCCTTCAGCACGTCGTCGGCGTCGCCGCCTCGGTTGACGATTCGCTCGATCGCCTCGAGCGCGCCGGCACGCTGCTGCTCCGGCGTCATCGTTCGAGGTCGTCGCCTTCGGCGCGCACCGTTTCGACGAACGCGTCGGGGATCTTGCAGGCCTTACGCTCCTCGAGGTCGACGAGCACCAGCGTCTGCGTCGCGGTGACCATCAGTACGTCGTCGTCGGCCCGGTACGCAGCGAACTCATAGGTTGCGCTCGTCCTGCCGATGCGGGCGAGGCGCACGAAGATTTCGAGCAGGTCGTCGAAGACAGCGGGAGCGTGGTACTCGACGTGCATCGCGCGCATCACGAACTCGTTGCCGCCGAGCTCGTCACTCGACAGCCCGAGGTGCCGGTGGTACTCGACGCGCGCGAGGTCGAAGTACGGGACGTAGCGGCCGTAGTAGACGATTCCCTGCGCGTCGGTGTCGGAGAAGCCGACGCGGGTGTGGGCGGCGTACTTGAACGGCGGCTTCTCGTCGGTCGTGAAGCCGAGCTCGAGCGTCATCGGCCGTACCGTCTCATCGTCTCGAGCAGGAGATCCGGATCCAGAGGGTGCACGGTGTTGCCGTTGAACCCCGTCATCGTCTCCGCGCCGAGCATGGCGTTCACGATGGCCTCCTCGGTTGCTTCGATCGCGGCGTGGAACAGGCCGTTGATTCGCTCCTCCGGAGCCATCGCGACCTGCTCCGAGGGGAGCTCGTTCCCCGTGGCGAACGCGAGCAAGAGGTCTCCGCTCGTCGTCTCGCCCGCTCCGCCGGTCCGACCGATCCCCAGCGACGCGCGCCGCGCGAGTCGCTCACACTGGTGCGGCAGGAGCGGGGCGTCGGTCGCGACGATCACGATGATCGAGCCGGTGGGGCGCGTGGGCCCGGGAATTTGGTCGAGACCCAGCTCGCGCCCGACCGGGACACCGTCGATCGTGAGACGGCGTCGGGCGCCGTGGTTCGCCTGGACGAGGACGCCGACGGTCCATTCCTCAGCTCTCCTCGAAGACGTGCCGGTTCCGCCCTTGAATCCGTGGCAGACCATGCCCGTTCCGCCTCCAACGCTCCCTTCGGCAACCTGGCCGCCCTTGGCGTTCTCGAGCGCGGCGAAGACGTGCTCCTCGCGCACGTGAAAACCGTCGATGTCGTTGAGAAACCCGTCCCACGTCTCTGCAACGACGGGCAGCGACCAGTCAGGGGCGTCTTCGAGCCGCTGCGCGTACGCGATCAACGCGGCGTGAACAGACCCGACGCTGTGCGTGTTGGTGATCGCGATGGGCGACTCGAGGACGCCTGCTTCTCGAATCCACTCGAGCCCCGTCATCTCGCCGTTCCCGTTCAGCCGGTGTGGCGCGGCAAACACCGGGAGCGTGGGAACGACGACCGTCACGCCCGTCCGCACGTCCGCTCCCTCGACGATCGTCGTCTGCCCGACGCGCACGCCATCGACGTCGGTGATGGCGTTGAGCGGCCCGGGCTCGAGCTCGCCGATCGCCAGGCCCAGCTCACGGAGCCTCACGAGCGGATCAGATCGAGGACCTGATCCCGCTTCTGCTCCATCAACCCGTGCGAGAGGCCCTCGAGGTTGAGGCGCAGCAGCGGCTCGGTGTTCGACGGGCGGACGTTGAAGTGCCAGTCGGCCGCCTCGACCGACAGCCCGTCGAGGTGCGAGATCTGTCCTTCGGGCCCGAAGCGCTCCTCGAGTTCCCGGAGCTTCGACGGGACGTCCGCAACCGGCGTGTTGAGCTCGCCGGTGAGGAAGTAGCGCTCCCGATACGACGCGAGAAGCTCGGAGAGCTTCCGTCCGCGCTTCGAGATCAGCTCGAGCAGCAGCAGGAACGGCACGACGCCCGAGTCGGCTTGGGTGAAGTCGCGAAAGTAGTAGTGACCCGAGACCTCGCCGCCGAAGACTGCGCCCTCCTCTCGCATGCGGTGCTTGATGTACGCGTGGCCGACGCGGTTGACGAGCGCCACGCCTCCGGCACGCTCGATCGTGTCGGGCACGGCCCAGCTGGCACGGACGTCGTAGATGATCTTCGCCTCAGGCTCCCGCTCGAGGATGGACTCGGCGAGGAGCGCCGTCACGAAGTCCCCCGGAACGAAGTCGCCCGTGTCGTCGACGAAGAAGCAGCGG
>JACCTU010000068.1 GCA_013812235.1 Actinomycetota bacterium
CTCCGGCTCAGCCGGAGCGACGCCGTTTCGGGGCGGGTCGCGGGAGGGCTCTTCACTAGGATCGAGTGCATGCAGACGCTGCTCCGTACACCGCTCCACGACCGGCACGCCGCGCTTGGGGCCCGGCTCGTCCCGTTCGCGGGTTGGGAGATGCCCGTCCAGTACGAGGGTGTGATCCCCGAGCACCGGGCGGTGCGGACCGACGCGGGCGTGTTCGACGTCTCGCACATGGGCGAGCTCGAGGTCGAGGGACCCCGAGCGAAGGAGCTCCTCCAGAGCCTGCTCTCGAACGACCTCGACAAGATCGGAGCGGGCGAGGCGCAGTACACGCTCCTCATGAACGACCGCGGCGGGATCATCGACGACCTGATCGTCTACAAGCTCGAGCCGACGCGCTTCCTGCTGATCGTCAACGCCTCGAACCGCGAAGCGGACTACGCCTGGCTGAAGGAGCGCGAGATCCGCGGCTCCGAGGTCAGCGACCGCTCGAACGAGTACGCGCTGCTCGCCGTCCAGGGGCCGAAAGCGTTCGAGCGGCTCGGCCTGCCGTCCGGGAAGAAGGCGTTCACGTGGGAGATGGGGGAGATCGACGGGGTCGAGGTGATGGTCAACCGCACCGGCTACACCGGCGAGGAGGGGTGCGAGCTGCTCGCGATGGCCGAGGACGCGGGCGAGCTGTGGGACGCCGTGCTCGCGCGCGGCGTCGTGCCGTGTGGGCTCGGTGCGCGCGACACCCTGCGGCTCGAGGTCTGCTACCCGCTGCACGGCAACGACATCACGCCGGACACCGACCCGATCTCCGCGGGCCTCGGCTGGCTGTGCGCGCTCGACAAGGACTTCACCGGCGCGGACGTCGTGCGCCGCATCAAGGCCGACGGGCCGAAGCGCAAGCTCGTCGCCTTCGTGATGGAGGAGAAGTCAATCCCGCGGCAGGGGATGGCGATCTCCGAGCCGCCCGGCGAGGTGACCTCCGGGTCGCACTCGCCGATGCTCGACGTCGGGATCGGCCTGGGCTACGTCCCCGCCGGCGCGAGCGCGCCCGACACCTACCTGACGATCGACGTGCGCGGACGTCCGAGGCGCGCGCGCATCGTCCCCAAGCCGATCTACCGACGAGAGGAGCACGCGTAGTGGCCGCCGAGGAGAGCTACCCCGACGAGCTGAAGTACCACCGCGAGCACGACTGGGCGCGCATCGACGGCGACGAGGCCGTGCTCGGGATCACGTGGTTCGCGCAGGACTCGCTCGGCGAGCTCGTGCACTTCGAGCCGCCGACCGACGGGCAGCAGATCCAGCGCGGCGCGTCGTACGGCGAGGTCGAGTCGGTCAAGGCGGTCTCGGACGTGATCGCGCCGCTTTCCGGTGAGGTGCTCGAGGTGAACCGCAAGGCCGTCGACGAGCCTGAGACGGTCAACGCCGACCCCTACAGCGAGGGCTGGCTGATCCGAATCCGGCTGAGCGAGCCGGCGGAGGCAGACGAGCTGCTCGACGCCGGCGCATATCGCGCGTTCCTGGCCGAGCAGTGACGCCGTTCGTCTCTCTGACCGAGCGCGACGAGCGCGAGATGCTCGACGCGATCGGCGTCTCGTCGGTCGACGAGCTCTTCCGCGACGTCCCCGAGGGCGTGCGCTTCCGGCGCGAGCTCGCGCTCGAGCCCGCGCTCTCCGAGCCCGAGGTGGTCGCGCACCTCGAGCAGCTCGCCGCGCGCAACGTGCGGGACGAGGTCTCGTTCCTCGGTGCGGGGATCTACGACCACTACGTGCCGGCGGTCGTGGACGCGGTTCTCCAGCGCGGGGAGTTCCTCACCGCGTACACGCCCTACCAGCCGGAGCTGAGCCAGGGTGTGCTTCAGGCGATCTTCGAGTACCAGACCGCGATCTGCGAGCTGACCGGAATGGACGTCTCGAACGCGTCGGGCTACGACGGGACGACCGTGGCCGCGGACGCCTGCTACGTCGCGAAGCACGTGACGGGCCGCTCGATTGTCGTCGTCACCGAGGCGACGAACCCGCAGGTGCGCCAGGTCGTGAAGACCTTCGCCCCGGGTTTCGGGCTCGAGGTCGTCGAGGTGCCCCATCGCGACGGGGTGACCGACCCCGATGAGCTGGCCGAGGCCGCACGCGACGCGGCGTGCGTGATCTTCCAGCAGCCGAACTTCTTCGGCAACCTCGAGGCCGCGCCCGAACTCGCAGCCGCAGCGAGCGAGGCCGGCGCGCTGGCGGTGGCGCACGTGGACCCGCTCAGCCTCGGCGTGCTCGAGGCGCCCGGCAGCTACGGTTGCGCGCTCGCGATCGGCGAAGGGCAGGGGGCCGGGAACCACCAGTCCTTCGGCGGACCGCACTACGGCTTCCTCGCAGCCCGGTCGGAGTTCATCCGCCGGATGCCGGGTCGGATCGTCGGCGAGACGGTCGACGCCGCGGGCGAGCGCGGCTATGTCCTCACCCTGCAGACCCGAGAACAGCACATCCGCCGCGAGAAGGCGACGTCGAACATCACGACCAACCAGACGCTGCTCGCGCTCGGCGGCCTCGTCTACCTCTCGTGGCTCGGTCCGCAAGGGCTTCGCGAGCTGGGGGAGACCTGCCTCGGCCTCGCCCACCATGCGAAGACGCGTCTGCAAGAGGCGGGCCTCGAACCGACGTTCTCCGGACAGACAACAGGCAAGGAGTTTGCCGTGCGCGTCGGACGGAACGCCGCCGACGTCGTGCGCGACGCGCGCGCGCAGGGCGTACACCCGGGGTACCCGCTCGGCCGCGACTATCCGGGGCTCGACGACTCGCTGCTCGTCGCTTTGACGGAGAAGCGCACGCCGGCCGACATCGACCGCCTCGTCGAGGTACTCGCGTCATGAAGCTGATCTACGAGAAGTCGCAGTCCGGCCGCACGGCGTACACGCTTCCGCGTTACGAGCTCGAGACGCCGGAGCTCCCCGAGGCACTACGCCGGTCGGAGCCGCCGCGCCTGCCCGAGCTCGCCGAGCCCGAGCTCGTCCGCCACTTCACCGAGCTCTCGACGCGCAACTTCGGGATCGATACCGGCTTCTACCCGCTCGGCTCCTGCACGATGAAGTACAACCCGCGCGTCAACGAGCGGCTCGCGAATCTCCCCGGCTTCCGCGACCTGCACCCGTTGCAGGAAGAAGAGGGTGCGCAGGGAGCGCTCGAGCTGATGTGGCGCTTGCAGGAGGCGCTCGTCGAGGTCTCTGGCCTGCACGCCTGCTCGCTCCAGCCCGCGGCGGGGAGCCAGGGCGAGCTGACAGGGCTCCTCTTGATGCGCGCGTACTTCACGGAGCGCGGCGAGCACGAGCAGCGGCGCAAGATCGTCATCCCCGACAGCGCGCACGGGACGAACCCCGCCTCGGTGACGATGGCCGGCTACGAGCTCACGCCGGTCAAGACCGACGCGCGCGGGAACATCGACGTCGAGGACCTGCGCGCCAAGGTCGACGAGCACACCGCGGGCCTGATGATCACGAACCCGTCGACGCTCGGCCTGTTCGACGAGCACGTCGAAGAAATCGCGCGCATCTTCCACTCCGTCGGCGCGCTCATGTACTACGACGGCGCGAACCTGAACGCCGTCTGCGGCATCTCGCGGCCCGGCGACATGGGCTTCGACATCATCCACATCAATCTCCACAAGACGTTCTCGCAGCCGCACGGCGGTGGGGGGCCCGGCGGGGGGCCGATCGTCGTCCGGGACACGCTCGAGCCGTTCCTCCCCGTGCCGCAGATCGTGCGCGACGGTGACACGTTTCGTCTCGACTTCGACCGCCCCAAGTCGATCGGCAAAGTGCGTGGGTTCACCGGGCCGTTCGGCGTCTTCATCCGCTCGTACGCATTCATCCGGATGTGGGGGCCCCAGCTCAAGCGGATGTCTGAGATCGCCGTTCTGAACGCGAACTATCTCCTCGCACGGCTGCGCGACGCGTACGACCTCCCGTTCGACCGGCTGTGCATGCACGAGTTCGTCGTCTCCGCGCGGAGCCTCAAGCGCGAGCACGGCGCAGGCGCGCTCGACGTCGCGAAGCGGCTGATGGACTACGGCTTCCATCCGCCGACGGTCTACTTCCCGCTGATCGTTCCTGAGGCGTTGATGATCGAGCCGACGGAGACGGAGCCGAAGGAGGTGCTCGACGAGTTCTGCGACGCGCTGCTCGCGATCGCGCGCGAGGCTGCCGACTCGCCTGAGCTGCTGAAGGACGCGCCCCACGACCGACCGGTGCGCCGGCTCGACGAGGTGCGTGCCGCGAAGCGGGCGATCGTGCGCTACGGCTTCGAAGACCACCCCGACCTCGGCGCCGAGCCCGTCGAGCCGCGCCAGCTGGAAGCGCAGAAGGGCGCATGATCCGCGTCTGGCGCATCCCGTTCTCGACGAACGTCGAACGGGTCGCGCTGGCGCTCGGGCACAAGGGTCTTGAGACGGAGTGGGTCGACGTCGACCGGCTCGACCGCACAGCAGTCGTCGAGGCGAGCGGCCAGCCGCTGGTGCCGGTGCTCGAGGACGAGGGCACGCTCGTGACAGACTCGACCGCGATCCTCGAGTACCTCGAGGTGCGCTACCCCGAGCCGCCGCTCTACCCGCGCGACGAGGCCCGCCGCGCGGAGGCGGTGGTGCTGATCGACTGGTTCAACCGCGTCTGGAAGAAGCCGCCGAACGAGCTCGAGCGCGCGCTCTCGGTGGAGGAGCGGGTCGAGAAGCGCATCCGTGCGCAGGTCGAGGAGCTCGAGCGCTCGCGCGACCGCTTTGAAGCACTCCTCGCCGACCGGCCGTACATGTTCGGCGACGAGTTCGGGGTCGTCGACTGCGCCTTCTTTCCGTTCCTGAAATTCGGAGTGCTCGACGACCCCGCTGACACCGAGCCTTTCCACCGGATCCTGGTCGAGCATCTCACCCTCGACGGCGCCTACCCGCGGCTCGAGGCGTGGATCCGGCGGGTCGACGAGCACCCGCGTGCACAATGAGGCCACGAGCATGATCGAGCGGCGTCGGCTGGGAAGCCAGGGTCTCGAGGTCTCCGCGTAGGGACTCGGCTGCATGGGGATGTCCGAGTTCTACGGCACGACCGACGAGACCGAGTCGATCGCGACGATCCACCGCGCGCTCGACCTCGGCGTCACGTTCCTCGACCTCCACCTCGCGGACGAGGTGCGCTCGCTCGCGGAGCAGTAGGGCGTGACCGCGGCGCTAGCTCGCGCTCGCCTGGGTGCACTCC
>JACCTU010000072.1 GCA_013812235.1 Actinomycetota bacterium
AGGAGGCCAAGGACGTGGTCGACAGCGCGCCGAAGGCGGTCAAGGAGGGCGTGCCCCGCGAGGAGGCCGACTCGATCAAGGCACAGCTCGAGGAGGCCGGCGCGACCGTCGAGGTCAAGTAGCCTCGCCTCCGGTTGACAGCCGTGCCGGGAGGGCGCCCACGGGCGCCCTCCCTCGTTTCAGGGATCCCCGAGGTAGAGCGCAGGTTCCAGGGCGCCGAAGCATCTAGTTGGGCGTTAGCCCAATGACCCCGATAGTTGGGCGTTAGCCCAATGACCCCGAGGAGACCTGTACCCGTGAAGCTCAAAGCGCTCGTGATCACAGCCCTGTTCCTGGCCGGCATCGCCGCGTCGGTGGCCGTCGCCAAGGGGCCGCCCCCTGGCAAGGGCAAGAACAAGACGGCATCGGTCTCGACCACCGGCACCACCGGTACTACGACCGGCGACAAGCACTCCGCCAAGAAGATCTGGATCTGCCACCGGACCGGCAACGGCCGGTACGTGAAGATCCGCATCAACCGCAATGCCTGGCCGGCGCACCGCCGCCACGGCGATGTCCTTCCGACGAGCGGCGCCGGAGGCTCGACCACCTCGGGCTCCACGTCGACGTCGACCTCGACCGCCACGACCACCGGTGCGACCACGACGTCAGGCAAGAACAAGAAGGACAAGAAGGCCAGCTCAGCAGGCTGCCCGGCAGCCGGCAGCGGAGGGACGACCTCCACCGGCACGACCACGGCGCCCTAGCCCGCCCGGGGGCCTCGAGGCCTCTGCGGTACCTCCCACCAGAGACGCCCGAAAGGGCGTCTCTGGCAATTCGGCGGCACTCGCGCTACCATCCGGTCACCGCCGACGGCGAACCCGTCCGGAATCCCTTGCGCATGGAGGGGGTGCTTCGGTACCCTGAGCGGTTCCGCGCCGTTTCCGCTCGTCCGCCCGTCCGCCCAAACACCACGCCGTTTCTCCAAGGGAGGCTGTTCGCACTTTGACCACTCGGGTCACTGCGCCTCGCGCGCGCAAGAATTTCTCTCGCCTCAAGCACGTCCTCGACCTCCCCAACCTGATCGACATCCAGAAGGCCAGCTTCGACTGGTTCCTGGACGAGGGTCTCCGCGAGACGATCGACGACATCTCGCCGATCGAGGACTACACGGGCACCCTCGCAGTCGAGTTCGGGGAGTACCGCTTCGGCGAGCCGCCGGTCTCGATCACCGAGTGCCGGGAGAAGGACATGACGTACCAGGCTCCGCTCTCGATGACCGTCCGCTTCGTGAACAAGGAGACGGGCGAGATCCGCGAGCAGACGGTCTTCATGGGGGACTTCCCGATGATGACCGAGTGGGGCACCTTCATCATCAACGGCACCGAGCGCGTGATCGTGACGCAGCTCGTCCGGAGCCCGGGCGCCTACCTGATGGAGCCCAAGGACCCGACCAAGCAGGTCTTCACGGCGAACCTGATGCCGTCCCGCGGGTCGTGGCTCGAGCTCGAGATCGACAAGAAGGGGATCGTCTTCGCACGGATCGACCGGAAGCGGAAGCTCCCGATCACCACCCTGCTCCGGGCGCTCCCCGCCGAGGACCCGACGACCGGGGTGGCAATCGACACCTCGACGAACGAGGCGCTCCTCAAGCTGTTCGACAACTCGATGTTCATCGTCAACACGCTCGAGAAGGACCCGGCGCAGACCGAGGACCAGGCCCTGATCGAGGTCTTCAAGAAGCAGCGCCCCGGCGAGCCGCCCACGCTCGACAACGCGCGGAACCTGCTGCGGTCGCTCTTCTTCGACCCGAAGCGCTACGACCTGACGAAGGTCGGCCGCTACAAGCTGAACCAGCGCCTCGACGTCGACGTCCCGGACGACACACGCGTGCTGACGAAGCAGGACATCGTCTCGCTGGTCGGCAAGCTCGTCGAGCTGCCGAAGCTCCTGGGGCTCGAGGAGGAGTCGAAGGACTACGCGGCCGACGCGATCTCGCTTCCGCGCACGCCGATCGCGAGCGAGCTGGACGAGTACGAGCACTTCGGCAACCGGCGCCTGCGCACGGTCGGTGAGCTGATCCAGGAGGCGTTCCGGGTCGGCCTCTACCGGATGGAGCGCGTCGTCCGCGAGCGGATGACCACCGAGGACGTCGACACGATCACGCCGCAGACGATCATCAACATCCGCCCGGTCGTGGCGGCGCTAAAGGAGTTCTTCGGCTCCTCGCAGCTCTCGCAGTTCATGGATCAGACGAACTCGCTCGCAGGCCTCACGCACCGCCGGCGCCTCTCGGCACTCGGCGCCGGAGGGCTGACGCGTGAGCGCGCGCCGATCGAGGTGCGCGACGTCCACCCCACGCACTACGGGCGCATGTGCCCGATCGAGACGCCTGAGGGCCCGAACATCGGCCTCATCTCGTCGCTCGCGTCGATGGCGACCGTGTCGGAGTTCGGCTTCATCCAGACGCCGTACCGGAAGGTCGTGGGCGGCAAGGTGACGGACGAGATCGTCTACCTCGACGCGATCGAGGAGGCGCAGTACACGATCGCGCAGGCCTCGGAGCGGATCGACGAGCGCACGGGCAAGTTCGAGCACGACCAGGTGCTCTCCCGCCCGGGCGGCGGCGGCGGCGAGGCAGTGATCGCGGCCCCGAAGGACGTCGACTTCATGGACGTCGCACCGGCGCAGATCGTGTCGGTCGCGACCGCCCTGATCCCGTTCCTCGAGCACAACGACGCGAACCGCGCGCTCATGGGCGCGAACATGCAGCGCCAGGCGGTGCCGCTGATGATCGCCCAGGCGCCGCTCGTCGGCACGGGGCTCGAGTACCGCGCCGCGGTCGACACCGGCGACGTGGTGCTGGCTGACTCCGCGGGCCAGGTCGTCGACCTGGACGCCGAGTCGATCACCGTCGAGACGAAGGACGGCAAGGACTCCTACCCGCTGACGAAGTTCATGCGGTCGAACCAGGGCACGCTGATCCACCAGAAGCCGATCGTCGGCCTGGGCGAGCGCGTGAAGAAGGACCAGGTGCTCGCCGACGGGTCGTCGACCCGCGACGGCGAGCTCGCGCTCGGCGCGAACCTGTTGGTCGCCTTCATGCCATGGGAGGGCTACAACTTCGAGGACGCGATCGTCCTCTCGGAGCGGCTCGTCAAGGAGGACGTCCTCTCCTCGATCCACATTCACGAGTACGAGATCGACGCCCGCTCGACGAAGCTCGGCGACGAGGAGATCACGCGCGACATCCCGAACCGCTCGGAGGAGTCGCTCCGGAACCTCGACGACCGCGGCGTCGTCCGCATCGGCGCCGAGGTCGGCTCCGGCGATCTGCTCGTCGGCAAGGTCACGCCGAAGGGCGAGACCGAGCTGACCGCCGAGGAGAAGCTGATCCGCGCGATCTTCAAGGAGAAGGCGCGCGAGGTCCGCGACACCTCGCTGAAGGTGCCGCACGGCGAAGGCGGCGTCGTGATCGACGTCAAGACCTTCTCCCGCGACTCCGGCGACGACCTCAGCCCCGGCGTCAACGAGCTCGTCCGCGTCTACGTGGCCAAGAAGCGCAAGATCGCCGAGGGCGACAAGCTCGCCGGCCGCCACGGCAACAAAGGCGTGATCGCGAAGATCGTCCCCGAGGAGGACATGCCGTTCATGGAGGACGGCCGCCCGGTGGACGTCGTGCTCAACCCGCTCGGCGTGCCGTCGCGCATGAACATCGGCCAGATCCTGGAGACGCACCTCGGTTGGGCCGCGGCACACGGCGTGTTCGCCGAGAACGGCGACGACCGCAACTGGCCCACGCCCGTCGCCTCGCCCGTGTTCGACGGCGCGACGCCGCTCGACGTCGACGAGGCGCTGATCGAGTGGACGCGCCAGAACCCGGACCACCCGGTGAAGTTCAACTACGACGCCAAGGGTCCGAAAGGACGGCAGGTCTCGGGCAAAGTGCGGCTGTTCGACGGCCGGACCGGCGAGGCCTTCAGGCAGACCGTCACCGTCGGGTACATGTACATCCTGAAGCTGCTCCACCTCGTGGACGACAAGATCCACGCGCGCAGCACCGGCCCGTACTCGCTCGTCACCCAGCAGCCGCTGGGCGGCAAGGCGCAATTCGGCGGCCAGCGCTTCGGGGAGATGGAGGTGTGGGCGCTCGAGGCCTACGGCGCCGCGTACACGCTGCAGGAGATGCTCACGATCAAGTCCGACGACACGGTCGGCCGCGTGAAGGCCTACGAGGCGATCGTCAAGGGTGAGAACATCGCGGAGCCCTCGATCCCCGAGAGCTTCAAGGTGCTGCTGAAGGAGATGCAGTCGCTCGCGTTGGACGTGCACGTGATCTCCGAGGACGGCGGCGAGGTCGAGGTGAGGGAAGAGGACGACGAGCTGCTCCGCGCTGCGGAAGAGCTCGGGATCGACCTCTCGCCCGGCTCGCTCCGCGCGGCAGCGCGACAGCCCACGGCCGAGGAGGCCGAGGAGGGCCAGGAGCGCGTCGACAACGACGGCGAGCTCGCGCTGCCGGCCGACGAGGTGCTCACCGACCTCGACGAGGTGGAAGTGACGGCGAACGACGAAGCGGAAGAAGAGGCCGAGGCCCAGGTCGGGCCGCTGGCCGAAGTTGACATGGCGGATCTGGAAAAAGAGGAGTAGGGAGCGACTTGATCGACATCAACGACTTCGACGCAATTCGGATCGGCCTCGCGTCGTCGAAGCAGATCCGCGACTGGTCTTCGGGCGAGGTCACCAAGCCCGAGACGATCAACTACCGCACGCTCAAGCCTGAGCGTGACGGTCTCTTCTGCGAGCGCATCTTCGGTCCGACCAAGGACTGGGAGTGTTACTGCGGCAAGTACAAGCGCGTCCGCTACAAGGGGATCATCTGCGAACGCTGCGGCGTCGTGGTGACGCGGCAGAAGGTGCGGCGCGAGCGCATGGGTCACATCGACCTCGCCGCACCGGTCTCGCACATCTGGTTCTTCAAGGGCGTCCCGAGCCACATCGGCTATCTGCTCGACATCGCCCCCCGCGAGCTCGAGAAGGTCCTCTACTTTGCAGCCTCGATCGTCACGGCGGTCGACAAGGAGGCGCGGGCGAAGGACCTGAACACGCTCGAGGACCAGGTCAAGGGCGAGTCCGAGCGCATCTACGTCGACCGTGACGAGGCGCTCGCCGCGCTCGAGGACAGGCTCGCCCGGCGCCGTGACTACTTCGTGAAGGGCAAGGAGTCGCGCAGCTTCGACGAGGACGACGACTTCTGGGTCCGCGGCCTGTCGAACTGGGCCGAGGAAGCGGCGCTGCCGCCGCTCGACGAGTCGCGTGGCCTCGTCGGCGGGATGTTCAAGGACCTTGGCAAGACGATCACGACCGAGGATTCGAAGAAGATCCGCGAGCTCGTCCGGGACGGCGCGATCCGCCCGGACCGCAAGCTGAACGCGCGCGAGCTTGAGCAGGTCGCGGCCGCGGCCGAGCAGATCCGCAATGCAATTGCTCCGCTCACCAAGACGCTCGACAAGGCGGCCGGCGCGAAGAAGGGCGCGATCACGAAGCACATCAACCGCGTCCTCGACGCACTCCTCGACGGCGTGGAAGCGCACGAGGAGGACATCAACATCATCAAGGCGGTCGACCAGAAGAATCTCGACAAGGCGCGGACGCTCGGCAAGGGCCTCCTCGCCGAGACGCTCGAGCGCGACGCCGACGTCGAGACGCCCGAGCAGCTCCGCGAGCTCGTCAACGACCTCTGCCTGAAGACCGACGGGAAGATCCAGAAGGAAGACCTCGACGCGCTCGTGCAGTGGGCGCTGAAGGTGCGCGAGATGTACCAGGACATCGAGCAGCGCCGCGCCGACGCGCGCGAGGCTGCCGAGGACTCGCGCGACCGGCTCGAGCGCACGTGGCTGTTGTTCAAGGACCTCGAGGTCAAGCACATCGAGGGCGACGAGCAGCTCTTCCGCGAGCTCAAGGACCGGTTCGGGTCTCCGTACGGGTTCGGCGTCTACTTCCGCGGCGGCATGGGCGCGGAGTCGATCCGCGAGCTGCTGAAAAATCTCGACCTGAACAACGAGGCGGCGATCCTCCGCGAGACGATCCGCACCTCGAAGGGTCAGAAGCAGCAGCGCGGGATCAAGCGCCTCAAGGTCGTGAACGCGTTCATCACGAGCGAAAACCGGCCCGAGTGGATGATCCTCGAGGCGGTTCCGGTGATCCCGCCGGAGCTCCGCCCGATGGTCCAGCTCGACGGCGGCCGCTTCGCGACGAGCGACCTGAACGACCTCTACCGGCGCGTGATCAACCGCAACAACCGGCTGAAGCGCCTGCTCGACCTCGGTGCGCCCGAGATCATCGTGAACAACGAGAAGCGCATGCTCCAGGAGGCCGTCGACGCGCTGTTCGACAACGGCCGTCGCGGGCGCGCGGTCACAGGCCCGGGCAACCGCCCGCTGAAGTCGCTCAGCGACATGCTGAAGGGCAAGCAGGGCCGTTTCCGCCAGAACCTGCTCGGCAAGCGTGTCGACTACTCCGGCCGCTCGGTGATCGTGTCGGGCCCGTACCTGAAGCTGCACCAGTGCGGCCTGCCGAAGCTGATGGCGCTTGAGCTCTTCAAGCCGTTCATCATGAGCCGGCTCGTCGAGCGGAAGACTGTCCAGAACATCAAGGCGGCGAAGAAGTACGTCGACTCGATGACGCCCGAGGTCTGGGACGTCCTGGAAGAGGTGATCACGGAGCACCCGGTGCTGCTGAACCGCGCGCCGACGCTCCACCGCCTCGGCATCCAGGCGTTCGAGCCCGTGCTCGTCGAGGGCAAGGCGATCCAGGTCCACCCGCTCGTCTGCCACGCGTTCAACGCGGACTTCGACGGCGACCAGATGGCCGTCCACGTCCCGCTGTCAGCGGAGGCGCAGGCGGAGGCGCGGATCCTGATGCTCTCGTCGAACAACATCTTCTCGCCGGCCCACGGGCGCCTGCTCGCGACGCCGTCGAAGGACATGGTGCTCGGCCTGTACTACCTCACGTACTCGGACCAGGATCTGACGGTCCTCGAGGCGGCGAAGCTCGACCCGAGGCCGAAGCGCTTCCAGTCCGAGGAGGAGATCGAGCTCGCGCTCGACGCGGAGCAGGTCGGGATTCAGCAGCCGATCGAGTTCCGGTTCGAGAGCGGCGAGTCGATCGTCACCACTCCCGGCCGCGTGATCTTCAACCAGGAGGTCGAGCGGGTGCTCGCCGAGGCCTTGGGCATGGGCACCGACGAGGAGTGGCTCCACGACTTCGCGAACGAGACGCTCTCGAAGCGCGAGATGGACACCTTCCTCTTGCTGCTCGCCGAGGGGTACGGCCCGCACGTGATGGCGGCTGTGCTCGACAAGGTGAAGTCGCTCGGTTTCCACTACGCGACGCAGGCCGGCGTGACGATCTCGAAGAACGACGTCGTCATCCCGCCGGACAAGGAAGAGATCCTCGAAGGCTTCGAGGGTGAGGTTCGAACGATCGAGGATCAGTACTTCCGCGGCCTGATCACCGACGAGGAGCGCAAGGAGGCCGTCGTCAGCAAGTGGACGGAGGCCACAGACGCCGTCGCCGACGCGATGGAGCGGAACCTCGACGAGTTGAACCCGATCTTCATGATGGCCAACTCGGGCGCGCGAGGCTCGATGAAGCAGATCCGCCAGCTGGCCGGCATGCGCGGCTTGATGGCGAATCCGAAGGGCGACATCATCGAGCGGCCGATCAAGGCGAACTTCATGGAAGGCCTGTCGGTGCTCGAGTACTTCATCTCGACGCACGGCGCCCGCAAGGGACTCGCCGACACGGCACTCCGCACCGCCGACTCCGGCTACCTGACCCGGCGTCTTGTCGACGTCGCGCAGGACGTGATCATCCGGATCGAGGACTGCAAGACGGACGAGGGGATCATCCTCCCGCTCACGTCGGTGGACGGCCCGAACCGCAGTCTGTATGGCCGGCTGCTCGCCGACGACGTGCGCAAGCCGCTCGCGTCGGGGAAGCCCGGCAAGACGGTGTTCGCCGAACGCGGCGAGATCCTCACGAAGACGCTCGTCGACGAGCTGACGCAAGAGCTCGACGCCGACACGATGATCTCGGCGCGGAGCGTCCTGAAGTGCCGCTCCGAGCACGGCGTTTGCCGCAAGTGCTACGGGATCTTCCTCGCCACCGGCGAGATCGCCGAGATCGGCGACGCGGTCGGGATCATCGCCGCGCAGTCGATCGGCGAGCCGGGCACGCAGCTGACGATGCGGACGTTCCACACCGGCGGTGTCGCCGGCGCGGACATCACGCACGGCCTACCGCGCGTCGTCGAGATCTTCGAGGCGCGCAACCCGAAGGGCGCCGCCGTGCTCGCAGAGATCCCCGGCCGCATCACGGTCGAGGAGGCCGAGCGCGGGCCGAAGATCACGATCACGCCCGACGACTCCGAGGCGGACGAGAAGGAGTACGCACTCCCTCGCCGCACGCGGCTGCTCGTCAAGAAGGGCGACGTCGTCGTCCCGGGCGACCCGCTGAACGAGGGCTCGATCGCTCCGGCCGAGCTCCTCGAGCTGCACGCGCACTCGGGCAGGGCGTCGACGGAGACCGAGGTCTACCTCGTCGGCGAGGTGCAGAAGGTCTACCGCTCGCAGGGCGTCGACATCCACGACAAGCACATCGAGCTGATCGTCCGGCAGATGCTGAAGAAGGTGCGCGTCGACAACTCCGGCGACACCGCTCTGCTGCCCGGCCAGCTCGTGGACAAGGTCGTGCTCGAGCGCGAGAACCTGCGTGTGAAGAAGGAGAAGGGCAAGAAGGACCAGGCGACCTTCGAGCCGCTGATCCTCGGGATCACGAAGGCGTCGCTCGCGACCGAGTCGTTCCTCTCCGCCGCCTCCTTCCAGGAGACGACGAAGGTGCTGACCGACGCGTCGATCGAGGGCAAGGTCGACCGGCTGCTCGGGCTGAAGGAGAACGTGATCATCGGGAAGCTGATCCCGGCGGCCACGGGGCTGAAGCGGTACCGCGGGATCGAGACCGGCCCCTCCTCGAAGGTGCCGGCGTCCGCGTACACGCGGCCGGCGACCGAGGAGCAGCTGCTCGCCGCGCTGCAGGAGATCGGCGGCGACGGCGACGGGATCGACCTTCAGTCGCTCGGGCTGGACTTCGGCGGCACGCCGGGGTCGGACACGACCTCGCACGAGGCCGGGGAAGCCGAGGAGACGCCCGAGGTCGAGGCGCCGCCCGAGGACTGACGGAGATCCGGCGCTTTCGGCGCCATGACGAGCTCCCTCAGTGGATGTGAGTGAGGCCCGGCCAAGCCGGGCCTCACTTTTTTGGTGGTTCAACCCGGGCTCGGGGTCTGCCGATGGTGTCGGAATGACCTCCATCGAACGGGCTGAGACCGCGATTCGAGCAGAACGGTGGGACGACGCCGCGGTCTTGCTCTGGACGGCACTCGAGGAGGCGCGCGTTGCCGGTGACGAGGAGGTACTCGAGCGGGTTCGGGTGCTGGTCGCGCGTGTCGCGCAGGGAGGAAGCGCAAGCGCCCGAGCGCAGGCGAAGACAATGGCAGAGGCGATTGGCGCTCCGCTCCCCGACGTGGAGCCGGTTCGGCGCCGGTGGCCGCGGTGGCGGATCGCGTTCGTCCTCGGTGTGCTGGCGTTCGTGTTCGCCTCCGACCAGATTGCGACGCTCGTCAACCATGGGTGGTTCCGAGCACCGTCGTTGGCCGCGGGCGCCCTCGACGCCCGCCAAGGCCCGGCGAGTCACCCGGAGGAGCTCGGCATCTATCTCCAGCCACTCGGCCGGTTCCCACCCCAGTTGGCGGAACGGGCTGCGACGGCACTGAAGGTGCGCTTCCCGACGACTCGGGTACAGGTTCTCCGCGAGGTTCCAATCGACGCGTCTGCGGTCTTCGGGCGCCAGCTCACGGCCGAGCGGTTGCTGGTGCAGCTCCGCTCCCGGTATGGACAGCAGCCGCCCGGGCGCATGATCGTCGGGCTGACGCTCCTGGATATGCGTGCCAGCGAGACGCGCTGGTCGTTCTCTTTCGGTGGGGCGGAGCGGATCGTCGTCGTGGCGACGGCGCGCATGGACCCCGACAACTACATCGGGCTCGACCGGTTCCACGCCGACCTCGACTGGCGGCTCGACAAGATCCTCACGCGCGTGGCCGCGTTCGTGTACTTCGGCTATCCCCCGTGCGACGATCCCGATGACCTCCTCTACAAGCGCGTGGGGAGCCTCGACCACCTGGATGCGGTCGCGGGAGAGCTGCCTCCAAGAGGCTGACGAATGTCCTCCTTGGCCCGACCGCAGGTACGGCTGCGCGGAGCAGCGTCGCTACCTCGCGACCCTTCGCTGACGCGGCGACTTGTTCTCGTCGGCGGCCTCCTGTCTTTCCTCTACGCCAGCTACTACGTGAGCCACGCGATCGGGGAGTACGAGATCGTCGTCGCGCGGGCGCTCGGGGGAGATATTTTCGGCGGGCTCGTCAATGCGACCTTCCCGGCGGTCGAGATCTTTCTCTTAGTCCGCTACGGGTCGATCGTCAGGCGTGCAGGGCGTGTCGACTCGTCCTATCCGGAACCACAGAAACTCGATGCGGTAGTCGAACGACTTGCCGCAGTCGCGTACCTGCCCACGCCGAAGGTCGTCGTGCTCGACGACTCCATCCCGCTGGCGTTCACCGTCGGCCTCTCGAGACGCCGATCGACGATCGTCGTCAGCCGCGGACTGATCGAGGAGCTCGAGCCGCGTGAGCTCGATGCGGTCATCGCGCACGAGCTCGCCCACATCGTCCACCGCGACGCGGCGGTGATGACGGTTGTGATGTATCCCGTGATCGCATTCGGATGGTGGGTTCGTCGAATGCGGGGCTGGTTGTTCCCGCTCTTCATCGCACCGCCCATGTGGGCGTCCGCTGTCGGCCTCACTGCGATGCTTGTGACGTCGCGGTGCCTCGCGGGAAGCCTCTCGCGGACCCGTGAGCTCGACGCCGACCGGACGGCGGCGCTGATCACTGGATCGGCTGAGCCGCTCATGAGCGCTCTGGCGAAACTCGAGGCCAGACTGGCCGGGATCCCGGACGTCGATCTCCGAGAAGTGGCTCCGCTTCAGGCGCTGCTCGTCCTGCCCGTTCGAACCCGCGTGACAACCCATCCGCCGCTCGCCGTCAGGCTCGAGTGGCTGGGCCAGCTCTCCCACGAGATGTCGCGACTTCCGGGTCCTCGCGCCCGTCAGCCGCTCAGGCTCGCGGAGTGGCTCGCAGTCGTTGCCGCAATCGCCTTGCCCATCTGGCTCTGGGTGTTCGGCGGGAGATTGCCGTTTCTCTAGGCGCTCGCCTCGCCCTCGGCCGCCTTCCTCAGGCCCTCGATCTCGATCTTGCCCATCTGCAGCATCGCGTTCATGACCCGGTTCGCCTTCTCGCGGTTCTCGTCGCCGAGGAGCTCGCCCAGGGCGCTCGGGATGATCTGCCACGAGACGCCGAACTTGTCCGTGAGCCAGCCGCACTGCCCCTGCTCGCCGCCTTCCGAGAGCTTCTCCCAGAGCTGATCGACCTCTTCCTGAGTCTCGCAGTCCACGAACAGGGAGAAGCCCTGCCCGAACGTGAACGACGGGCCTCCGTTCAGCGCCATGAACTCCTGGCCGTCGAGCTCGAAGGTCCCGGTCATCAGCGAGCCCTCCTCGCCGGGGCCGGCTTCGCCGTACCGGCGCGTGCTCGTAACCTTCGAGTTCGGGAAGACCGACGTGTAGAGGTTCATGGCCTCTTCGGCCTGGCCGTCGTAGGTCAGGAACGTGGTGATCTTCTGCTGCATGGTCGATGCCTCCTCAGGCTTCGTTGGGTGCCTGCTGTGAAGACCGGCCGAGACCGGAGAACTCATCGGAGCGGTAAGGGAACCATGAAGAGGAGGCCCACGGTCCGCCGGCTTTGCTACACCCTGTCCCCGTGAGGGCACTTGTCGTCGCGCTGGCCGCGCTTGCCTTTCCCGCCTCCGCCGTCGCGGGGCCCTGTGGCCTGCCCGACGGCGCGCCGGTCTGGGTCGACTTCGGCGCCACCGAGGTCGAGAGCGTGCTCGCGAGGCCGGGGATCGTCGCCGCCGCCTCGACCGGCGAGTATCCGGCGCGCCTTCGCGCCCAGGGCGCCCAGACCGTCTACTGGGACATGAACCTCCGCTCGCGCGTCGGCACGACGACCGAGCCGTTCGATCCGGCGACGATCGAGGAGCGGGCGCATCGCCTCTTCGTCTTCGCGGCCTCGCAGACTGCTTGCGCGACGCCGTGGATCGCGCTCAACGAGCTGTTCGGTGCGAACCTCGAGACGCCCTGGACGCCGAACAACGCGCAGTACCGCGCCAACGTCCTCACGCTCGTCCGTGCGCTCGCCGCCCAAGGGGCGCGCCCGTTCCTGCTGATCAGCTCGACGCCGTACACGGGGACCGAAGAGGCGGCGGCGTGGTGGCGCGCCGTCGCCGCGGTCTCCGACGTCGTTCCGGAGGTCTACTTCCACGGCCGCTCACTCGCCGCGCAAGGCCCGCTGCTCGCGAACAGGCGTCTGCGCGCCGGGCTCCGCCGGGGGGTCGCGCGGCTGGTGGAGGTCGGGATCCCGGTGACGCGCATCGGCCTGATGCTCGGCTTCCAGAGCGCGGCCGGCACCGGTGGGCGCGAAGGGCTGCTGCCGCGGGAGGAGTGGTTCCGCGTCGTGAAGTGGCAGGCGCTGGCCGCCCGCGAGATCGCCGCCGAGATGAACGTCGCCACGGTGTGGTCGTGGGGGTGGGGGACGTACAGCGAGGCCGGCCGCGACCCCGACAAGCCCGACGCTGCCTGCGCCTACCTCTGGGCGAGGAACGCGCAGCTTTGTAACGCGCCCGCCCGGCTGGGTGAGGAGTTCAACGCCTCGCGCGTCGAAGGCCAGCTGCGGCTGCCGGGCAGCGCGATGTGCAAGATCGGCGCGAGCACGATCGGCATCAACGCGATCGCGAAGCTGAACCGCGTCGTGCAGGACCGCGACGTCGCCTACAGCGCGCTGCTCGCGCGCCTCGCCGGCTCCACCGGCGCTCGCGTGACGTCGCGCGACGTGCTCGCGGCCGAGCGCGCGGTGATAGCTCTCCGCTTCGGAGGCAGCCGCTCGTCGTACGTCGCGGCCCTCGCGAAGTCCCGCGCGACCGTCGACGTCGCCCGCGGGGTCCTCGCCGACCAGCTGCGGCAGCGCCGGCTCGCCGCGAAGCTGCGCGTGCCCGGCCCGAGCGCCGCGAGCATCGCCGGGTTCTACTTCTCTTACCCGGAGCTGCTTGTGCGAACGGTCGAAGCGGCGCCGTCCGCCTGGTGGCTCGCGGGCCGGCGCACCGGCCTCGCGATCTCCTCGTTCGCTCCCGAGCGGCTGTTCTCGGTGCCGGCCGGTCAGCGCGCGAACGTCGCGACGCTCGAAGGCTCCTTCGCGGTCCGGCCGCTAGACCTTGCGCGCCCGCTCGGAACGGTCTCCTTCTCCGAGCTGCGGCCGACGATCTCGGCCGTGCTCAAGCAGCACGCGCGCCTCGAGGCAGCTGGGCGCTGGAGCGCGTCCCGGCAGTCGGCCCTGCTCGACGAGGCCACGTGCCGCCGCGACGACCTCCCGCAGCCGGCGCTGATCGAGCTCACCGACTTCCTGCCGTTCCTCGAGCTCCCCGGCTAACCCCACGGAAACGCGGCGTCGTAGCGGAGCTCCGACGCTAGCGGGCCTCGCAGCGCGAACACGCGCACGCGTTGTCCGCTTTGGGTAGTCGGCAGCAGGCTCGGCGGCAGCTCGAACTCGAAGCCGGTCTTGCCGAGCTCGGGCTGCCCGAGGATCGCGTGCGGCTTCAGGTTCTCGGCGCGGCCGGTGTAGACGGCGCGATCGCCGACGAAGACCACCAGCGTGTCGACGCGACGGTTGGCGGTGCGCTGCGCGGCCCAGCCGCTGAACACCCAGCCCGTCTGCTCGCGCTTGGCCCGCACGACGCCGCGCAGCGCACCGGCGCGCACCGCGAGCGTTCGTGCCCCGATGCGGATCGCCGCCCCGCCGTTCAGGAGCGAGAAGCTGACGTCGCTGCCCCTGAGCCGGACGAGCCGGAGCGCTCCCCCCGCCTTTTCGACGCTGAAGACCTCGACCGAGTTACGGCCGTTCCGCAGTGCCTCCTCGGGGACGAGCGCCGAGAAGCGCGTCTGGCCGTGCTGGTCGAACGTCGTCGTGACCGCGGCGACGCGGCCGTTGAGGGCGATCGCGAGATCGCGGCGGGCGCCGGCCGGCAACAGCCGGCCCTCGAGGAAGGTCGGAACGAAGCCGGAGGCGCGGTCGACCGAGTCGAGGAGCGTCCGGCCGTCGAGCTCGACGCGCGTGCTGCGCGCAGGCAGGACGGCGAGCGACGAGATGTCGCGTCCGACGAGCTCACGATGCGGGCCGATCCGGTAGACACGGTC
This sequence comes from Actinomycetota bacterium, assembly GCA_013812235.1. Taxonomy (GTDB): domain Bacteria; phylum Actinomycetota; class Thermoleophilia; order Gaiellales; family Gaiellaceae; genus JACCTU01. Next base: position 14,398 of record JACCTU010000072.1, read on the forward strand.
GAGCGACCCCGTCCCGAACGTCGCGATCTGCTCCTCGAGTGCTCGGGAACGGCGCGCACGGAGCGTCGACAGTGGCGCCGAGACGCGACTCCCGTCCTGCTTCAGCACGGTGACCGTGCCGTTCCGGGCCGCGCGCCGGCCCACCAGCGAGCGCCCGTCGGCGCGCCAGGGCAGCGTGAGGCCGAGCACGCGCGCGATCGTCGGCACGATGTCGAAGTTTCGCGCGGGCCCGTCGTCGATCCGGCCCGTGCGCTGCCCCGGCAGCTTCACGAACAGCGGAACGAACGCGATCTCGTCCAAGTTCCCCGGCGTGGGAAGGCGCCGCTGATCGCCGACCCGGAAGCCGACGCCGTGGTCAGCAGTGACGATCACGAGCGCGCGGTCGAAGACGCCGGTCTCACGCAGGCGGCGAAGCACGACACCGAGGGCGCGATCCGTGTAGCCGAGCTGAAGCAGGTAGCGCTGATACCCCTGCAGGGCAGGCCACGACTCGAGCCACCGGCCGTTGTCGATCCCGCGTAGGAGCCTCGCGTCGACGGCGTAGCGCCGCCCGGAAGGGAGGTAGACGTAGGGCACGTGGGGGAGCAGCGCGTGCGTCAGGTACAGCGTCGGCCGGGTCTCGCCGTCGATCAGCTCGGCGAACCGGCACGTGTTGCGACCGCACGGCTCGATCTCTCCCGACGAGCGCTGCTTCGCCTCTTCCTCGGCTTCCTCGTCGCGGCCGAAGTTGCCCCACGCCGTGTCGATCGGGGGCAGGCGGTCGTCATAGGGGTCGGGCACGACGAGGTGCAGGTAGACAGTCCCCACGTCCGACGCGAACGAGCGGGCGGTGTTCGGAACGGCCTGCGTCTCGGCGTCCTGCGTCTTGCGGCAGAGCTCGCGGGGGCAGACGCGCGTCAGCGTCTCGATCGTTCGCATTCGGTAGCTCTGGCCGAGCAGCGTGAAGATGCTGTTCGGATACTTCGACGCGATCGGTAGCCTCCCCGGGACGGGCTCGAGGCCGGTGAAGATCGACGGCACCGCGACCTCGCTCAGCCAGTACGTGGTCGTCGCGCTGCGGTACCAGGTCGAGTCGCCTGCGAGCGCGGCGAAGTTCGGGAAGCGCACGGCGTCGACGCGCTGGCGGCGATCCATGAGCGAGACGGTGCTGACCTCGTCCAGCACGATCAGGACGACCGGCGTCCGCGACGTCACGGGTGCGGCGGCACGCGCCGCGGGCTGGGCCTCGAGCACGAGATCCGACACCGGCGAGTTGAAGAGGAACAGCGCGAGGAAGACGAGCGGCGCCGGCGCGAGGACCGTGAGAAACGACCGCGCGACCGCAGCCGCCCGGTAGGCGCCGGCCGCGAGCACCCCGAACGCCGCTGCCGCGGCGATCGCGGCGCCGTCCGTGAGCGCCTCCGTCCGCGTCAGCGCGAGAAGCGCGAAGAGGGCCGCCAGTGCCGCAACGAACAGCAGGTGGAGCACGTCGGCGACCCTCGGGGCGACCGAGTTGACGAGGGCCTCGACGAGCAGGAGCAGCGCCGGCAGGCCGAGCGTGATCGCGACCGCGAAGAGGACGATCTGCGTGCCGGTCGAGCCGCGGACTGCGAAGAACGCGGGGTTTCGCCCCAGGATGTCGAGCACCGGCTGTGCGAGGGCCAGGGCCGAGAGGACGGCGAGGTGCACGCCGCCCCTGACGATCTCGCCCCTCGACCTACCGCGGTCGCGCACGGTAGATGAACCGCGTGCCCGCTCCGAGCTCGATCGAGTCGAGCACCTCGAAGCGGTCCTCGAGGCAGCGCTCGAACCAGTCGCGGCGGTAGTCGGGATGGTCGTGTGAACGCTTGCGCGCGAGCAGTCGCGCCGCCATCGGGTCCTCCGGGGTCGGGAACTCGATCACGATCGCACCGCCGAGGTCGCGAAGCCAGTCGAGGAACGAAGCCACGGGGACGTTTCCCGAGATCGAGACGTGGTGCAGCAGCGCGAGGCAGAGCGTGAGGTCTGGCCGGCCGCGCTCGTGCAGCGGCTGCCGCTCCAGCCCCCGCCAGCCGAGTCCGGGCGACGGGTCGACGACGTTCACCACGAGCGGGAGGATCTTCTCCGCGCGTTCCCCCGTGAGCTCGCCGTACAGCCGGTCGACGACGACGGCGTCGGCGTCCATTGCGACGACGTACTCGGCGGTTTCGGCCGCGTCGCGCGAATGTTGCCCCTCGTTGGCGCCGACGTCCCAGACGAGCCGCGGCGCCTCCGCTCTCACCGCGTCGGCGACGAACCGCCGCTTGCGCGCCGCGTCGTCGTCGGAGTAGGTCGTCGTCAGCCCGTAGTCGGACCACGTCGAGTCGGAGCGCGGAGGACGGAGCCGCGAGACGAGGCGCTCGAGGCGGCCGACGTTCGCCACGATCAGCTCCTTGCGGAACCCGGCGCGCTTGAGCTCGCCCTTCACGTCGCGCGTGCTGGACGCGTAGCGGCGCTCGAGCCGGTTGTGCAGCACGACGTCCGTGAGGACGCCGCGGCGGAACAGGTCGCGCGCCGAGAGAAAGTTCCGGGCCTCTGCCGGCGAGATGCCTTCGATCGCCCCGCGCAGCCGCGGCTGGAACGGGACGTCCCTCCAGGCCTGGAGCATCAGCGGGTAGAGGAAGAGCATGCAGAACTGCCGGTAGCCGGCCCACGGCTCGCCTTCCCGGAGCGGCTCGAAAGACCCGACGTCGACGAAGACCGGCCGGGCGCCCACGAACTGGACGTTGTATGGCGACGAGTCCTTCAGCATCCAGCCGGCCTCGACCGAGCGGCGGACGAGCTCCAGCTGCAGCAGCGCGGCGGCGCGCAGCATCCCGAACGTCCACTCGTACGGGTACGAGACGAACGGGACGAGGTCGTGCTCGAGGACTCCCGCGACCGGGCCGTGCAGCGGGCTTGCCCCAAGCTCGACGCCGTCGGCCTCGCGCGTGCCGATCAACTTGCCTTCGTCGATCAGCTCGGCGAAGAGGGCCGAAGCCGCGAACGCACGCCAGTCCGCGAAGCCGCGCTCGGAGAGGACGCGAAAGATCCGGCCCTCCGACCGGAGGACCCGGCTGTCCGGGTCCCGAAACGATCCGGGCTCGAGGTCGGCGGCCGCGCGCGTCTGCTCGTCCACCTGGCCTCGGACGGTCAGCTCGGCGTGCCTTCGTCCTCGGGTCGATTGAGGCGAAAGACCCTGCGCACGCGGCGCCAGTACAGCTTCGCCGTCACAGCGGCTGCGGCGACGCCCCCGGCGATCATCTGGAGCACGAGGCTCCCCGTCCCGGGATCGATGTAACTCAAAATGGTGAGCATCGTGTTTCGAGGAGGATACCCCGCGCGAGGGGACGCTACCCTCTTCGGGTCTCTGGGCGCTCAAGCGGCGCCGGGAACCCGCCGACATCGCTCTTGGTGTACTGCGCTCGCCACTTCCTCCTGCTCGCGACCCTGGCCGCGCTGCTCCTGCCCGCAACCGCCCGGGCGAGTGAGCAGTTCGCGGAGATGAACCTTCGCAAGCCGACCCTGAAGGTGAACAAGCAGGGCCAGGCTCTCGTCGAGTACACGACCGAGCAGAGGCTCCGCCGCCACGTGCTGATGTGGGGCGCGGTCAACGCGAACCACCCCCGCCGCGAGGTGAGCCAGGTGCGCTTCCACAGGGACTTCAGCGGCGGGCTCGCCACCTACAAGCGAGCGGTCTGGCGGCGCTTCCCGAACGCCTGCCGCCGCTACGACGGGCCGGCGCTCGCCTACTTCGTCGCGGGCTGCAAGGCCCCGGACGGCTCCTACTGGGCGCTGCAGTCCTGGCAGCGCAGGCTGCCGCTGCTCGGCTTCGACCCGTGGCTGCCGATTCAGGACGACTACGAGCTCCACCTCTCGCACTGGAGCGGGCCGCTGCCCGTGCTCGAGGCCCACGTCAACTGGACCTACGGGCTCCGGTCCCAGGGCGTCTTCGGCCGGCTCAGCTATCTGGGACAGCCCGTGTTCGGCTTCGCGAGCTCGAACGAGGGGAACCCGCGCGACCGCTACAGCCGCAACGTCTACATCGACACGTTCGACTCCGTGTACGGCCCCGGGTGGAAGCGGGAGTCCGGGATCCTGACGCACCAGCAGACCGGAACCTTCTGCCACAGCTTCGTGCCGGACCAGCGGCCCTTCGCCGGGTACCCGTCGCAGACACCGCGCCCCTCGGCGCCGGGATCGCGCTACCGCATCAGCGTCATGGGCCCCGGAGTGACTCCGGTGCTCATGTGGGAGGGCTCGGGCCTGCCGAACTTCAACGGCGGCGACCCG
>JACCTU010000075.1 GCA_013812235.1 Actinomycetota bacterium
GCGACGCCCACGGACTCGGTCAGCCCGACGCCGACCGCGACCGCCCCGGCGGCGAGCGGCCCGATCACCGGGACGAGCTCGACCACGCCGGCGAAGAGCGCGACGAGGAGCCAGAACGGAAGCCCGATCGCCCAGAAGACGAGCGAGAGCACGAGGCTCACGAACGCGATCAACAGACCCTGCCCGCGCACGTACGCGCCGAGCTTGAGGTCGATCAGCTCCCAGGTGTCCCGCACCGTCTTCGCGTGCTTCCTCGGAACCAGCCGGCAGACGAGCTCCTCGGCGCGCTTGCGCTCGTAGATCCAGTACGCCGCCGTGGCGAGGACAAAGAAGCTCCCGATGAACACCTCGACCGCGACCAGCCCGACCTCGGCGCCCTCCTCGACCAGGTTCTCGACGCGCGGTAGCCGTTCGAGCCGCTGCTCGATCTCGACCAGCACGCGCGAGCGCAAGCCCGACGACTCGCTAGCCTCCTGGCGGAGGTCCGAGCGCGTCTGGGGGAGGTCACCCAGCGCCGTCTGCACCTGGTCGAGCGCGCGCGGGACGACGGCCCAGAGCAACGCGGCGATCAGCGCCAGCAGGCCGGCGTAGTGGACGAGGATCCCGACGGGACGGGGGACGCCGCGTCGTCGAAGCGCCTCGATTCCGGGACGCATCGCCGCGGCGACGATGAACCCGAGGAAGAGCAGGGCGAGGATCAGCTTGAGCTTCCAGAGGGCGAGGGCGAGCACGACGACAGAGCCGACGACGACCGCCGACACGAAGGCGCGGAGAGCGGTCTGCTTCATCTCTTCGTCTTGGCCACGCGCAGGAAACGAAAAACCGCTCCAGAAGGACGACGGTCCTCATGAGGCAGCCCGAGGAGCACACCTGCTGGGAGTCGCGGCGGCACGCGGTCGTGCTCGCGCGGCCGCTTGCGCGGGGGCTCACGCTTGGGCTGGGGGGGTTCGTCTGCTTCGTCCTCGGGTGGCCCGTGATGCTGGCTGGGCCACCGTTGATCGCTCTCGGCGCGCTCGGGGCCGGCCTCTCCGTCTGGCGGTGGGAGCGCACGCGGGTCGTCCTCACGACGGAGAAGCTGTTCGTCGTCCACGGCACCCTGCGGCGGCGGGCGGCTGCGATCCGCCTCGACCGGGTTGCCACGATCGAGGTCGAGCAGAGCCTGCTCGGACGCGCGCTCGGCTACGGGACGCTCTCCGCGGGCGAGCTCGAGATCCCGTTCGTGCCGCAGCCGCGCGAGGTCGGGACGCTCGTCGCCCGCCTCGGCGCGTAGGCTTTCAGAGCATAAACGAACACCTGTTCGCGTCCGACACGCCTCGCTAAACTGGGTCGGTTATGGCTCAGGATCACCTCGTCGTCCACGGCGCGAAGGAGCACAACCTCAAGGACATCACCGTCCGGCTCCCCCGGAACAAGCTCGTCTGCATCACCGGTTTGTCGGGTTCCGGCAAGTCCAGCCTGGCCTTCGACACGATCTACGCGGAGGGGCAGCGCCGCTACGTCGAGAGCCTGAGCGCCTACGCCCGGCAGTTCCTCCAGATGATGGAAAAGCCGGACGTCGAGTCGATCGACGGCCTCAGCCCGGCGATCTCGATCGACCAGAAGACGACGAGCCGGAACCCTCGCTCGACGGTCGGCACGGTGACCGAGATCTACGACTATCTCCGCCTGCTCTACGCTCGCATCGGCCGGCCGCACTGCCCAGTCTGCGGCCGCCCGATCGCCGGCCAGAGCCTCGACGCGATCGTCGACCAGGTGCTGATGCTCCCCGAAGGGACGCGCTTCACCGTCAACGCGCCGGTCGTCCGCGACCGCAAGGGCGAGTACAAGGACGTCTTCGAGGAGCTTCGCCGCGAGGGCTTCACGCGCGTAAAAGTCGACGGCGTGCTGCACGAGCTCGAGGAGGAGATCGTCCTCGACAAGAAGTTCAAGCACACGATCGAGGTCGTCGTCGACCGGCTCGTGATGAAGCCCGACCTTCGGCACCGACTGTCACAGTCGATCGAGACCGCCGCGCAGCTCGCCGAGGGTCTGGTCGCGATCGACGTCGTCGACGGCGACAGCCTCCTGTTCTCGGAGAACTTCGCGTGCCCCGAGCACGGCGTGTCGCTGCCGGAGCTCGAGCCGCGCATCTTCTCGTTCAACTCGCCGCACGGCGCTTGCCCGCGCTGCACCGGGCTCGGCGCGCAGCAGGAGATCGACCCGGACCTCGTCGTGCCCGACCCGACGCTCTCGATCGGGGAAGGCGCGCTCGTCCCGTGGGCAGTCGGGAACTCGAGCTTCTACGAGTCCGTGATCCAGGCGGTCGCCGACAAGTGGGAGATCGACCTCGATGCGCCCTGGCAGGACCTGACCGAGGAGCAGCAGAACCGTTTCCTCCACGGCACCGACGGCGAGCGGGTCTACGTCACGTACCGAAACCGGATGGGGCGCCGGCGCGCGTACATGCTCGCGTTCGAGGGGATCGTCTCCAGCCTCGAACGCCGCTACCGCGAGACCGACAGTTCCACGCAGCGCGAGCGGATCGAGGAGTACATGTCGTTCCGCCCCTGCCCAGTGTGCAAGGGCGCGCGGCTCAAGCCGGAGGTGCTCGCGGTCACGGTCGGCGGCTTGAACATCCACGAGTTCTCGACGATGTCCGTCACCCGCGCGATCCGCTTCGTCGAGGAGCTCCAGCTCTCGGACACCGAGCGCCTGATCGGCGAGCGGATCCTGAAGGAGATCCGCGCCCGGCTCACGTTCCTCGACGACGTGGGCGTCGGCTACCTCCAGCTCGACCGCGCCGCGGCGACCCTCTCCGGCGGCGAGGCGCAGCGGCTCCGGCTCGCGACGCAGATCGGCTCGCAGCTCGTCGGCGTGCTCTACATCCTCGACGAGCCGTCGATCGGCCTCCACCAGCGCGACAACAACAAGCTGATCGGAACGCTCGAGCGGCTGCGCGACCTCGGGAACACCGTGCTCGTGGTCGAGCACGACGAGCAGATGATGCGCAGCGCGGACTGGCTCGTCGACATGGGCCCGGGGGCGGGGGAGCACGGGGGGCACGTCGTCGCCGAGGGGACCGCGAGCAGCGTCGAGAAGAACAAGGCTTCGGTCACGGGTCAGTTCCTCTCGCGGAAACGTCAGATCGCGATCCCGGAGCGGCGCAGGGAGGACTTCGGTTCGTTCCGCGTGCTCGGCGCGAGACAGCACAACCTGAAGGGGATCGACGTCGAGTTCCCCGTCGGCAAGTTCGTCACCGTCACGGGCGTCTCGGGCTCCGGCAAGTCGACCCTCGTCAACGAGATCGTCCACAAGACGCTCGCGAACCGGCTCCATCGGATGCGCACGAAGCCCGGCGAGCACGCGGGGGTCGAGGGAATCGAGGCGTTCGACAAGGTGATCGACATCGATCAGTCGCCGATCGGCCGGACGCCGCGGTCGAACCCTGCGACCTACACGAAGCTGTTCGACCACATCCGCGAGCTCTACTCGCTCACGCCCGAGTCGAAGGTGCGCGGCTACAAGCCTGGACGCTTCTCGTTCAACGTCCGCGGCGGCCGCTGCGAGACGTGCAAGGGCGACGGGCAGATCAAGATCGAGATGCACTTCCTGCCCGACGTGTACGTGCCGTGCGAGACGTGCAAGGGCGCGCGGTACAACCGCGAGACGCTCGAGGTGCGCTTCAAGGGGAAGTCGATCGCCGACGTGCTCGAGATGTCGGTCGAGGAGGCGCTGCAGTTCTTCTCCAAGATCCCGAAGCTGCGCAGGCGGCTCCAGACGCTGCACGACGTCGGGCTCGACTACATCAAGCTGGGCCAGCCGGCGACGACGTTGTCCGGGGGGGAGGCACAGCGCGTGAAGCTCGCGTCCGAGCTGAGCAAGATCGCGACGGGTCGGACGCTCTACATCCTGGACGAGCCGACGACGGGACTGCACTTCGCGGACATCGAGAAGCTGCTCGAGGTACTGCAGCGGCTCGTCGACAGCGGCAACACCGTGCTCGTGATCGAGCACAACCTCGACGTGATCAAGCAAGCGGACTGGATCGTCGATCTCGGTCCCGAGGGCGGCGAGGCCGGGGGCGAAGTGATCGCGACCGGCACGCCTGAGCAGATCGCGGAGGTGTCCGAGAGCTTCACGGGCCAGTTCCTGCGCGGTGTGCTGCCGGCGAAGGCCGAGGCCGCCGCCGCGGCCTAGCGCCTACGCTTCCCGCCGTGGAGCGGGAATGGTGGAGGCGCACGCTCATCGTCCTGCGGCGGCCGGCGGAGGTCTTCGCGGCGCTCCGCGAGGACGACGACGACTTGCGCTCCGAGCCGCTCCTCGCGATCGTCTTTCTCGCCGGGATCGCCGGCGTGCTCGGGACGAACGCGTTCGCGCAATCGCTCGACGACTTCGAGCTCGACGGGCTGACCCTCGCCGTGGTCGCGTTCATCGCCGGGGGCCTCTATGGGTTCGTGGGCTACTTCCTGCTCGGCTTCCTCGTGTACACCGGCGTGCGCGCCGCCGGCTCGGACGCTTCGTACGGGCGCGCGCGGCAGATCGTCGGCTTCGCGGTCGTGCCGCTCGCGCTCTCGCTGGTCGTGTGGTTCGTGCGGATCGCGGTGTACGGGGGTGACCCTTTCCGCAGCGGCGGCTCGGACACCGGTCTCGGAAACCACCTCTTCGAGGCGGTCGAGGTCGCGGTGTTCCTGTGGTCCGGCGCGCTGCTCGTCGTCGGGCTGCGCGCGTACCACGGCTGGTCGAGCGCCCGCGCGCTTGCGGCTGCGCTGCCCGCGCTCGCGCTCCCGGCGCTCGCGCTCCTGCGCGCCTTCGGCTAGCCGTTCTCCACGTAATCGGCGACGGCCTCGATCTCCGCGTCGCTGAGCCGATCCCCGAACGCGGGCATCCCGCCCCCGCCGTTCCGCACCTGCTGCTCGATCTCGTCCTTGCTCAGATCGATGCCGTCCAGCGGCGGGCCGACCGTCCCGCTGGAGTCCGCTGCGGCAAATGTATGGCAGCCGCCGCAGCCGGCCTCCGCGAAGACCGCGGCGCCGTCGGCGCCCTCGCTCTCGGTCGCCGTCGACTCCGTCGTTGCGACTTCGGTCGTCGCGGGCTCGGACTCGGTCGTTCCGCCCTGCGTCTCCGTCTGCGCAGCCGCAGGCGAGTCGTCCTCCGAGCTCTCGCGCCCCACGAGGAACCCGGCCAACGCTGCGACGAAGAGCAGCCCGAGCACGACGAGCACGAGCGCCGCCTCGGCGGCGGGGCCCGCCCAGCGCTTTCGCCTGGATGGCACGGCCATCGCCGCCGGACGATAGACGACGCGCTCCTAACGCGCCGCGAAGAAGGCTTCCAGCTCCTCCTCAGGCATCGCGTAGGTGTGCTGGTCCTCGGGGAAGCGTCCGCTGCGGACCTCCTCCGCGTAGGCCTCGAGCGCACGCCTGATCTCGGTCCCGACGTCGGCGTAGCGCTTGACGAACCGCGGCGAGTGCCCTTCGTAGAGCCCGAGCAGGTCGTGCCAGACGAGCACCTGCCCGTCGCACTCGCGGCCCGCGCCGATCCCGATCGTCGGGATCGCGAGCGTTCGGCTGACCTCCGCGGCAACCGCCGCCGGGACCGCCTCGAGCACGAGCGCGAAGCAGCCGGCGGCCTCGAGTTTCCGCGCGTCCGCGACGAGCTTGCGTGCCTGCTCGGCCGTCCGGCCCTGCGCCTTGAAGCCGCCGAGCGCGGTGGCCGACTGCGGGGTCAACCCGATGTGCCCCATCACGGGGATGCCGGCCTCGACGATCGCCCGTACCCGCGAGAGCGTCGGGCCGGCGCCTTCAACCTTGACGGCGTCGGCGCTGCCGTCCTTCACGAAGCGGATCGCGTTCTCCAGCGCGAGCTCGTCGGAGACCTGGAACGACCCGAACGGCATGTCGGCGACCACAAGTGGGCGCTTCGCGCCGCGGGTCGCTGCGCGCGTCAGCATCAACATCTCGTCCATCGACGCCGGCACGGTCGAGTCGTGGCCGAGGACGACCATCGCCGCGGAGTCGCCGACGAGAATCAGCTCGACGCCCGCCGCGTCGGCGAGCCGCGCGCTCGGCGCGTCGTACGCGGTCACCATCACGATCTTCTCGCCGCGCCGCTTGAGCTCGGCGAGCTCCGGGAGCGGCAGCTTGCCGTGCGTCCACGACGCGTAGCGGGGAGCGGGGCTGCTCATTCGGTGTCTCCTTCCAGGATGACGTTGTCGATCAAACGTGTGTCGCCGACGCGGACGGCCGCGGTGAGGACGCGAGGCTCGAAGTCCGCGACCTCGACGTAGTCCACATCGAGGTCTCCGAGGAGCTCGCGCGCCCGTTGCGCGTCCTTCGTCGAGAGCGCGCGGGGGAGTGAGCGGGCTCGCTCCCGCTCCTCCGGAGAGAGACGTGCGTTTCGCGAGGAGAGCGCGAGCCCGTCGCCGTCGCGAACCGTCGGCAGCACACGAAGCTCGAGCTCCAGTTCGAGGTCGAGGATCATCCGTCGGAGCACGGCAACCTGCTGCGCGTCCTTCTGCCCGAAGTACGCGCGCTGCGGCCGAACGATGTTGATCAGCTTGAGGCAGACCGTCGCGACGCCGCGAAAGTGACCGGGACGGTGCACGCCCTCGAGCCTCGAGCCCAGCTCCTCCACGTCGACCCAGGTCTGGAAGCCGGGCGGGTACATCTCCTCTGGGGCGGGCGCGAAGAGCAGGTCGACGCCGGCCGCTTCGGCGATCGCCACATCCCGCGCTTCGTCGCGCGGGTAGCCGTTCAGGTCGGCGTCCTCGGCGAACTGTGCGGGGTTGACGAAGAGTGAAACGACGACGACGTCCGCCTCCGCACGTGCGGCGCGGAACAGCGAGACGTGGCCTTCGTGAAAGGCACCCATCGTCGGGACGAGCGCGATCGTCTCGCGGCGGTGCGGCTCGAGCGCTTCGCGCAGTTCCGCGATCGTCCGCACCAGCCTCACGGGGTCGTCGCCTCCGCCAGCACGTCGTACAGCGCCTCGAGCTCGGGGCGCGAGTCGCGGATCGCTGTTCGGTGGCGCTCGACCGTCGCCCAGTCGCCGCGCGAGATCGGTCCGGTCAGCTCGAAGCCGTTGTCGATCGTGCGGCGCATCAACGGCGCGAGCGCCGCCGGCGGCGCGCCTGCAGCCTCGAAGAGCTCGGCTGCGACGCGGTGCAGCGTGACAAGGTAGTTCGACGCGATCGCTGCACCGGCGTGGTAGAGCGGGCGCACGTGATCTGCGAGGTCGAACGGCTCGAGGCCGAGCAGGTGCGCGAACCACCAGCCGACGTGGCGCGCCTCCGGGCTCTCGGAGACGACCGCCGCGTGTGCTCCGTCGAGCTGCTCGGGCCCACGCTGGTGCGTGAACGTCTGCAGCGGGTGCAGGCCGAAGCGGCGCACGTGCGGCTCGAGATCCTCCAGCGTCGTCGCGCCGCTCGTGTGCGCGATCCACGGCCCCTGCTCGATGCCCCTCGCGACCTCGGCGATCGCGGCGTCGGGCACGCAGAGGAGGACGAGCTCCGCGCCGTCCTCGCGCAGCGCGACGCCGCGCTCGCCGAGCCGCGCGGTCACCGCCGATCCGACGCGTCCGGACGCGCCAACAACCTGGACTGTCTCGATCATCGCTCCAGTTCCATGGTGGATACCGGGCCGGCACGAAGTCTAGCGTCCGGGAGCAGGCGTACACTCCGCGCCGGTGGCGGTCCCCGTCCAGGTCGCTGAGCAGCGGAGCCAGCAGCTCGCCTCGTACGAGCAGGCCGTTTCCGCCTGCACCCGCTGCCGGCTCGCGGAGGGGCGGACCCAGGTGGTGTTCGGCTCGGGGAATCCCGACGCGGAGCTGATGTTCGTCGGCGAGGCGCCCGGCTTCCACGAGGACCAGCAGGGCGTCCCGTTCGTCGGCCAGGCAGGAAAGCTGCTCGAGAAGCTGCTCGCAGGGATCGGGCTCGAGCGCGCCGACGTCTACATCGCCAACGTGATCAAGTGCCGCCCCCCGGGAAACCGAGACCCACAGCCGGACGAGATCGAGGCCTGCGAGTCGCACCTCTTCCGGCAGATCGAGCTGATCCAGCCGCAGCTCGTGGCGACGCTCGGCAACTTCGCAACGAAGCTGCTGACGGGCAAGCCGCTCGGCATCACGCGCGTCCACGGGCAGGAGCAATGGACGACCCTCGGCGGGAACCGCGTGCAGCTCTACCCGCTCTACCACCCGGCGGCGGCGCTCTACACGCCGAGGATGCTGCAGGTGCTCGAGGAGGACTTCGCCCGCATCCCGCAGCTGCTCGGGACAGACGACGTACCGAAGCCGGTCCTCCAGCTCGCGCCCGCGCCCGAGCCCACGGTTCAGCTTGGCCTCTTCTAGAAACTAAGGGCGGTGCAGATCGAGAGCGCCTCGCCCGAGGAGACGGAGGCCGTCGCCGGACGGCTCGCGCGCGTGCTGCTCCCGGGCGACGTCGTGACGGTGTCCGGCGAGCTCGGCGCCGGCAAGACCACGTTCGTTCGCGGCGCCTGTCGCGCGCTCGGCGTCACGCAGCCAGTCACGAGCCCGACGTTCACGGTCGGCCATCGCTACGACGGTGTGTCGCACCTCGACCTCTATCGCTTCGCAGGCGTCTCCGCGGCGGAGTGGGGTGATCTCGAGCCGTACTTCGAGGGAACGATCGCGTTCGTCGAGTGGCCTGAGGCGGGGGAGGACGCGCTCCCCGCGCCGCGGGTGCGCGTCCGCCTGCTGCACGTCGACGAGGCGCACCGCATGATCGAGCTCGAGACGGCGGAGCCGGAGCTCCTGGAGACGATGGCCTGATGCTCACGCTTGCGTTCGACACGGCGACCCGCACGGCAACGAGCGCGCTCGTCTGGGACGGGGAGGTGCTCGGCGAGCTCGCGTCGAGTGCGGTCACGGTGCTCGAGGACGTCGACGCGCTCTTTCGGCGCGGCGGAGTGCGCCCCGGGCAGCTCGAAGGCATCGTCGTCGGCACTGGACCGGGCAGCTTCACCGGGCTGCGGATGGGGCTGGCGACCGCGCGTGCACTCTCGTTCTCGCTCGACGTGCCGCTCGCCGGGGTGTCGACGCTCGCTGCGCTCGCCGCCGGCTCGCCGGACGCGCTCGCGGTGATCGACGCCCGTCGCAGCGAGGTGTTCGTCCTCGACGGCGAGCCGCGGGTGTTGCGGCCGGAGGACGTCGATGTGCGCGGCCGCGTGTGCGTCGGCGACGGCGCGGTTCGCTACCGAGTCACGCTCGAGGAGCACGGCGCGGAGATCCCTCCGGACCCGGACCCGGCCCACATCCCGCATGCTCGCTTCCACGTACAGCTCGCCGAGCGCTTCGGTCTCGCCGACGAGGTCGAGCCCATCTACCTGCGTGCTCCCGACGCGAAGCCCAGCGTGTCGTGACGATCCGCGCGCTCCAGCTGCGAGACCTCGCGGAGATCGAGCGCATCGAGCGCGAGTCGTACGCGACCCCGTGGTCTCGCTCGATGTTCGCTGGTGAGCTCTCGAAGGCGTCGTCCGTCTGTATCGGCGCGCTCGACGAAGACGACGAGGAGGCGCTCGTCGGCTACCTGATCGTCTCGCGCTACGTGGACGCATGGCACGTGATGAACATCGCGGTCGACCCTGCCCGTCGCCGCGCCGGCGTCGCGATCGCGATGCTCGAGCGCCTCTTCGAGCTCACGGTGGGAGACGGCAGGCGCGGCTACACGCTCGAGGTGCGCGTCTCGAACCACGCAGCCATCAACCTCTACCAACGCCTGGGCTTCCAGCCCCGCGGGATCCGCCGCGGCTATTACACGGACAACCGCGAGGACGCGCTGATCATGTGGCGCGACCCGCAGCCCCAGCGAGTCGCGTGATTTTCGCGCTCGAGACGTCGTGCGACGAGACGGCTGCGGCGCTCGTCACGCACGACGGCGAGATCCGTGCGAACGTGGTCGCCTCGCAGGCCGACCTCCACGCGCAGTTCGGGGGCGTCGTGCCCGAAATCGCGTCTCGGCGGCACCTCGAGCTCGTGCTGCCCGTCGTTCGGCAGGCGCTCTCCGACGCCGGCGCGACGCTCGACGACGTCGACCTCGTCGCGGTGACCCGTGGGCCCGGCCTCATCGGCGCGCTGCTCGTCGGCGTCTCCGCGGCGAAGGCGCTCGCCTGGACGCGCCGGCTGCCGCTCGCGCCGGTCGACCACCTCGACGGTCACGTCGCGTCGTTGTATCTGGAGCCGGACTCGCTCGAGCCGCCGTTCCTCTGCCTGCTCGCCAGCGGTGGGCACACGATGCTGCTCGACGTCCGCGCGCGCGGTTCCTTCGGGGTCGCAGGACGAACGGTCGACGACGCCGTGGGGGAGGCCTTCGACAAGGGCGCCCGGCTGCTCGGGCTCGGCTATCCAGGAGGCGCGGAGCTGGACCGCCTCGCGCGCGACGGCGATCCCGAGGCCTTCTCGTTCCCCGTCGCGAAGCTCCCCGGCCTCGACTTCTCCTTCTCCGGCGTCAAGACCTCGCTCCTCTACGCGGTGAAGAAGCTCCAGCCGGGAGAGCTCGAGCGGCGGCGGGCCGACCTCGCCGCGAGCTATCAGCGCGCCCTCGTCCGCGCGCTCGTCGAGCGGACGGACGCAGCGGCCCAGCTCCTCGGCGTGGAGCGCGTGGGGGTCGTCGGAGGCGTCGCGGCCAACTCCGAGCTCCGCGCCTCGCTGCCCTGGGCCCGGGCCGCCCCGCTCTCGCTCTGCACCGACAACGCCGCGATGATCGCTTCGGCGGCCCGGTACGTCGAACCGCTGCCGTATCCGCGATACCTTGGCCTGGATGCCTACGCCTCCGCGGCCTGACCACATCTGGCCGCTCGCGTTCGTCGCACTGGCGCTGACGGTCGTGCTCGTCGCCGCGGGTGGACGACTCGAAGCGCGAACGGCGGACGAAGGCTCCCAGGTCTCCTGGGCGGGCCTCGCGGGCGCACCCCGACCGCGGATCGCGATCGGGCAGCGGATGATCGTCGTTCTGCGCACGCCGTCGCTCGCCGATCGCGTGGCCGCGGCCGGCGGGCGCGCCGCCGACGCCGACCAGCGCCGCTGGACGGCGCAGGCCAGGGCGGCCGAGCAGCTCGTGCTGTCCAAGCTCGGCGTGCAAGGGCTGCCGGTCACACCGGACTACACCTTCGAGCGTGTGCTCGCCGGATTCTCCGCGGCGCTCGACCCACGGGCGATCGCGATCCTCGAGCGGCTGCCGGAGGTGCAGGGCGTTTACCCGGTGCGCTCGGCCTTCCCCGCGTCCGTCTCGTCGTCGCTCCTTCGCGAGCGCGACTTCCGACCCGGTAGCGGGCACCGCCTCGACGTTGCGCTCCCGGGCTTCGACGGCAGGGGCGTCACGGTCGCGCTGCTCGACACCGGCGTCGACCGGGCGCAGCCGTACCTCCGCGGAAGGGTCAAGGACGGCGTCGACATCGTCGGCGGGAGCGACCTCGCGCTCGCCGCGACGCACCCTGACAACGAGTCCGAGGTCGAGCGCCACGGAACCGAGCTCGCCGGGATCGTCGTGGGGGCGAGCGGTCCCGCCAGCCTCTCGGGCATCGCGACGGGTGCCTGGGTGCTGCCGATTCGCGTCGCCGGGTGGCAGCGTGCAGCTTCCGGCCGCTACGCCGTGTACGCGCGTACCGACCAGATCCTCGCCGGTCTCGAGCGCGCCGTCGATCCCAACGGCGACGGCGTCGCGCACGACGCGGCGCGCATCGCCGTCGTGGGCGTCGCGGAGCCGTACTCGGCGT